>JAQGNC010000281.1 GCA_028292065.1 Betaproteobacteria bacterium | reverse complement strand
ATCGACGATCCCGGATTCGTTCTTCAACAGGTATTGGCTCACGTCCTCGAGCACGACCAGGGTCTGCGCTTGTGTCGACCCCGGCGGCGTCTGCACCTGCACGTACATGCTTCCCTGGTCTTCGTTGGGCAGGAAAGCCGTGGGCAAGCGCGCGAAAAGCAACCCGACTGCGCCGATGACGGCTGCGTAGATGAGAAGCCAGCGGCCGAACCGGGCGATCACGTGGCGCACGCCGTGCATGTACTTGTCGCGGCCCGCATTGAAATAGCGGTTGAACCCGCCGAAAAAACCTTTGGTCTTTTCTGCGGTGCCGGGTTTCAGCAGGATCGCGCAGAGCGCGGGCGTGAGCGAGAGCGCCACGAACACCGACAGCAGCATTGCCGAGACGATCGTCAGCGAGAACTGACGATAGATCGCGCCGACAGAGCCCGCGGAAAAAGCGATCGGAACGAACACCGCGGAAAGGACGGTCGCCACCCCGACCAGCGCGCCGCTGATCTGAGCCATGGCTTTGCGCGTCGCCTCGACGGGCGAAAGACCTTCCTCGGTCATGATGCGCTCGACGTTTTCCACGACGACGATCGCGTCGTCGACGAGCAGCCCGATCGCGAGGACGAGGCCGAACATCGAAAGCGTATTGATGGTAAAGCCCGCTGCGGCCATGATGCCGAAGGTGCCCAGCAATACGACCGGCACCGTCACCATCGGAATAAGCGTTGCGCGGACGTTCTGGAGGAACAGGAACATCACCAGGGACACGAGCGCGATCCCTTCGAAGAGTGTTTTCACCACTTCGATCATCGACGCTTTCACGTACGGCGCCGTCTCGTACGGATAGACGACTTTCAATCCAGGCGGAAAATACGGCGTCAGTTGATCGATTCGCGCGTGTACCGCGGCGCTGGTCTGAAGCGCGTTCGAGCCGGGCGCGAGCTGTACGCCGATGCCGGACGCAGGCTGGCCGTTGTAGCGTCCGTCGATGTTGTAGTTTTCCGGGCCGCGCTCGATCCGCGCGACGTCGCGGACGCGAACCTGCGAGCCGTCGGTCAGGACTTTCAGCAGGATACCGCCGAACTCCTCGGGCGTGCGCAGCAGCGTGGCTTCGGTGATGGTCGCGCTGAACTGCTGCGCCTGGGTCGACGGCGGTCCACCGAGCTGGCCAGAGGAAATCTGCACGTTCTGCGCCAGCAAAGCATTGCTCACGTCGACCGGCGTCAGCCCATAGTTGTTCAGCTTGTTCGGGTCGAGCCATACGCGCATGGCGTATTGCGTGCCGAACACGTTGAAGTTGCCGACGCCATTGACGCGGCTGACCGGGTCCTGAATGTGCGAGACGAGGTAATTCGCGATGTCGTAGCGCGACATGCTGTTGTCGGACGAAACAAATGCCGCCACCAGCAGAAACGAGGCGCTCGATTTCGTCACGCGGATGCCGCTCTGCTGCACAGGCGTGGGCAATTGCGGCGTCGCAAGCTGCAGCTTGTTCTGCACCTGCACCTGCGCGATGTCGGGATTGGTGCCCGCAGCGAAGGTCAGCGTAATGATGCCCTGGCCGAAGTCGTCGCTGGTCGAAGACATGTAGAGCATGTGATCGAGACCGCTCATCTGCTGCTCGACGACCTGCACGACCGTGCTCTCCACGGTGGACGCCGACGCACCGGGGTACTGCGTCGTGACCTGAATGGACGGCGGTGCGATGGTCGGGTACTGCTCGACGGGCATGGACAGGATAGACATCCCGCCCGCGAGCATCATGAGCAGCGCGATGACGATCGCGAAGATCGGGCGGTCGATGAAGAACTTGGACATCCGAACCTCGCGCTATCTGGAAGAGGCAGCCTGCGTCGCGGTTTGCGCAACCGGACCAGCACTGTCTGTGGCGGGTATTTGCCGCGCCGACGCAGTCCGCTGCGGCGGCTGCGCGGACGCCGGTTGCTGTGGAGATCCCTGCTGCTGCGCGGACGGCGGTTGCTGTGGTGAGGCCGGCTGCTGCGGCGATGTCGCGTTCTGTGACGCAGGCGCAGCCGAGGTTTCAACTGCGCGAACGAGCGTGCCCGGCGGTGCTTTCTGGCGCCCCGAGACAACGACTTTCTCGCCCTGGTTGAGCCCTGCGTCCACGACCCAGTTGGTGCCGACCAGACGGCTCGCCTGTATCGTGCGCAGAGCCACTTTGTTGTCTGCGCCGACGACGAGCGCAGTCGCCTGTCCCTGCTGGTCGTGCGACACGCCTACCTGGGGTACCAGCAGTGCGTTCTCGTTCACGCCTTGCTCGATGCGCGCGCGCACGAACATGCCGGGCAGCAGCACATAGGTCGGATTCGGGAAGATCGCGCGCACGGTGACCGAGCCGGTGTTCTGGTCGACGGTGATGTCGGTGAACTGCAGCGTGCCCGGCCGCGGATACTGGGTGCCGTCTTCCATGAACAGCGTCACCCGGGCTTCCGCGGGCCCTTTCAGTTTGACCTTGCCGCTGGCGACGTCGCGGCGCAGTTGCAATCCCTGGACGCTCGACTGATTCAGATCCACATAGATCGGATCGATCTGCTGCACGGTGGTGAGCAGGGTCGCGGCGCTGGCCTGAACGAGCGCCCCCTGCGTGACCAGCGACAGGCCGGTGCGCCCGGTAATCGGGGAGACGACGTCGGTATAGCCGAGATTGATCTTCGCGGTCTGTACGCCCGCCTTGCCGAATGCGACATCGGCAGCCGCCTGACCTTGAGTCGAGACTGCGTTGTCGTACTCCTGTTTGCTGACCGCATTCGCCTGGACGAGCACTTTGTAGCGCTCTGCCTGCGCGTTCATCGCGACCAGATTCGCCTGTGACTTCTGCAACGCGCCGATCGCGCTGTCCAGTGCGGCCCGGTACGGCGCCGGATCGATCTGATAGAGGCGCTGCCCCGCTTTGACGTCGCCGCCTTCCCCGAAATCGCGCCTGAGCACGATGCCGTCGACCCGCGCGCGGACCTGCGCGACGAGATAGGGAGAGGTCCGACCCGGAAGTTCGGTCGTCACGGGTACGCTTGCGCGTTGCACCGCGACCACCGACACTTCCGGCGGTTGCGCGGCGGGCGCCGCCGGCTTCGCTCCGCCGCAACCGGCCAAACCGGCGAGCGCAGCGAGGAGCGCTGCGCCCGACGTGGCCACGGCTGGCGAGACTGACTTGCTCGTGCGTGATGCGAACATCGCCCCCTCCTCCCTGGTTACCGTGGTCGATGCAAGGCTCAACGCGTGGCGCCGACTGCGCCGTCCGCGGGAGGCACGCCGGCGATGCCCGGGACCAGGCCTTCATCAGCCATCGACTGCTCGTTCGGCACGCTGTACGGAAACGTCGGCGTGCTCGACACCTGCGCCGAGTCGGGCCTGTGCTCGCGCTTGTAGGTCTGCATGTTCGGGAACTCGTTGATCAGCGGCACCTCCTGCGAGCCCGCCGACGGGTAGCCTGCGGCCGGCGCGCCGGCGCGATCGCTCAGGTGAGTGTCCGCGTAAGTGCGCATGGTCGGAAACTCGCTGAAGAAGGACTGGGTTTCGTCCGCGAATGCGGCGGTGGCCGCGGTCGAGAGGGTGGCTACGAGTAATGCGGTTGCGATGCGTTTCATGATGTTTCCTTTCAGTTGAGGGCGCGCCATCTTTCCAGTGTCAGCCCGAGAGGCGTGCCGAGCCCCGGGTTTGCTGGTGTTGCCTGAACGACGTGATCAGATTAACGGCGGCACGGTGTCACCGCCGTGGCGGGTGCATTACAAACAGGTAATCAACGCCGCAGCGAGCGCCCCGCGACGCCCGGTGCCATGCCGCGCGAATGAAGGCGACGTCCATTACGCTATCGCCGCCTCGATCCGCGCTCGCTCGCGCGTGCGTGACCAGCCGAGCACGATCACACGCTCTGCCGCCCACACTTCGTAGAACCAGCCGTCACGTCCCGGGTAGATGTTGATGGATTTCATACGGTTCGCTCCCGACTAGTGCGCCAGTGCCGCGCGATCGAGATGCTCGGTCGCTTCGTGCGAGCAGCGCAGTTGATGGCGCGGCAGTGCATTACGCCGTCCGCCGCTCAGCAGCCTCAAACGATCGTCGAGCCGACGCGCGAGCTCTTCGACTCCACGCGCCGGCAGACAAGCCGCCGCAAGCTCGACTGCCGCGCTGATCAGGTCCAGCACTTTGGATAGTTCGGTCTCGCGCCCGATCATCGCGGTCAGCGGCGTGGGGAGATTTATCGATGTCGGCGCAGCGTGCGCCGACACGACAGCGCGCTCCGGATCGTCCTGCGCTTGGGTGTTTGCGGTGGTGACCTCGGCTATGAACCGATAACCTCGACCGCAAATGGTCTTCACGCAGTCGCGGTCGTTTCCCATGGCCTTGCGCAGCGCCGAGATCTGCACCTGCAGCGTGTTCTCCTCGACGATGACGCCCGGCCACACGCGGCTCAGGATTTCGTCCTTGGTCACGAGTTTGCCGCGGCCCTCGACGAGCACCATCAGCAGGTCGAAGGCGCGGCCTCCGAGGTGAACCGCCTTACCGTCGACGTGCAGCTCGCGATGGTGCGGTGACAACTCGCACCGGCCAAACCGCAGCACGGCGGGAACAGGATCCGGGGTATTCATAGTCATTACTCCGCAGGCGATGCCCATGAGTGCAAAACTACGCGCGCCCGGTGGTCGGCC
>JAQGNC010000271.1 GCA_028292065.1 Betaproteobacteria bacterium | reverse complement strand
AACTGGGGCGAGTAGTCCGGGATCCTCCGCGGCATTCCCGCTAGGCCCGAGAAGTGCATCGGGAAGAACGAGACGTTGAAGAAAATCATCGTCAGCCAGAAGTGCCACTGGCCGAGCGTCTCGTCGTACATGTGGCCGGTCCACTTCGGGATCCAGTAATACACGCCGCCGAAGATGGCAAAGAGCGACCCCGCGACGAGCACGTAGTGGAAATGCGCCACCACGTAATAGGTGTCCTGCAGCTGGATATCGATCGGCATGATCGACAGCACGAGCCCGGTGAAGCCGCCCATCGAGAACACGAAGATGAAGCCGAGCGCGAACAGCATCGGCGTCTCGAAAGTCATCGAGCCTTTCCACATCGTCGCGATCCAGTTGAACACTTTCACGCCGGTGGGGACCGCGATCAGCATCGTCGCGTACATGAAGAACAGCAGGCTCGAGGCGCCCATGCCGACCGTGAACATGTGGTGGGCCCACACGATGAACGACAGGATCGCGATCGACGAGACGGCGTAGACCATCGACGAGTAGCCGAACAGCGGTTTCCTCGCGAACGCCGGCACGATCTGCGACACGATGCCGAACGCCGGCAGGATCATGATGTAGACCTCGGGGTGGCCGAAGAACCAGAAGATGTGCTGGAACATCACCGGGTCGCCGCCGCCTGCCGCGTTGAAGAAGCTCGTGCCGAAGTGACGGTCGGTCAGCACCATCGTGATCGCGCCGGCCAGCACGGGCATCACCGCGATCAGCAGGTACGCCGTGATGAGCCACGTCCAGACGAAGAGCGGCATCTTCATGAGCGTCATGCCGGGCGCGCGCATGTTCAGGATCGTGGTCACGATGTTGATCGAGCCCATGATCGACGAGGCGCCCATGATGTGCAGCGCGAAGATCGCCAGGTCCATCCCCGGGCCCATCTGGGTCGAGAGCGGCGCGTAAATCGTCCAGCCCGCGGCGTTCGCGCCGCCGGGGACGAAGAACGACGTGACGAGCAGGATCGCCGCGGGCGGGAGCAGCCAGAAGCTCCAGTTGTTCATCCGCGCGAAGGCCATGTCGGGCGCGCCGATCATCAGCGGGATCTGCCAGTTCGCGAAACCCACGAACGCCGGCATGATCGCGCCGAACACCATGATCAGGCCGTGCATCGACGTGAGCTGGTTGAAGAAGTGCGGCTCCCACAGCTGCAGGCCCGGCTGGAACAGCTCGGCCCTGAGCATCAGGGCGAGGATGCCCCCGACGATGAACATGGAGAAGCTGAACCAGAGGTACATCGTGCCGATGTCCTTGTGGTTCGTCGTGGTGACCCAGCGCATGAGCCCGGTCGGGTGGTGCGCATGGTCATGGTCACCGTGGCCGTGATCGTGTGCCGGATTGTGAACTCCTGCGGCTTCCATTGAATGAATCTCCTGAGTGCGCTGATTATTTACGTGCGGCTTTGATATCGGCGGGAGCGACCATGTCGCCGGTCTTGTTCGCCCACGAGTTGCGCTCGTAGGTGATGACGGCCGCGATATCGACGTCCGAGAGGTGCTTGAACGGCGCCATCGCCGTGCCGGGTTTGCCGTTCAACACGATGTCCATGTGCGCCTCTTTGGCGCCCGTGGCGATCTTGGAGCCCGACAGCGCCGGGAAAGTGTTGGGGATTCCCATGCCGGTCGCCTGGTGGCACGCGACGCAGTTGGCGGCATAGACTTTTTCGCCCTGCGCCTTCAACTCGTCGGCCGTCCACTGCTTGGCCGGATCGACCGCGACCGCGGCGGTTTTCTTCTTCTGCTCGGCGATCCACGCGGCATACTTGTCCTCGGTCACGACCTCGACCACGATCGGCATGAAGCCGTGGTCCTTGCCGCACAGCTCCGCGCACTGGCCGCGGTAGGTGCCGACCTTGTCCGCCCTGAACCACGTGTCGCGCACGAATCCGGGGATCGCGTCCTGCTTCACGCCGAAAGCGGGTACCCACCACGCGTGAATCACGTCGTTGGCGGTGGTGATCACGCGGATCTTCTTGCCGACCGGGACGACGACCGCGTTGTCGACTTCGAGCAGGTAGTTCGGGTTGCCGTTGCGCGCCGCGACGTTGTTGCCGTCGATCTGGTCGCGGGGGGTGCCGAGATTGCTGTAGAAGCTCACGCCTTCGTTGAGGTAGTCGTAACCCCACTTCCACTGGTAGCCGGTCGCCTTGATGGTGATGTCAGGGTTGGACGTGTCCTTGAACGCGAGGATGGTCTTGGTCGCGGGATACGCCATGCCGATCAGGATCACGAAAGGAATGATCGTCCACGCGATCTCGACCGTGGTGTTCTCGTGGAACTGCTCGGCCTTGTGCCCGACCGATTTGCGGTGCTTGATGATCGCGACCGTCATGAAGCCGAACACGACCACGAAGATCCCGAAAATGATCCACATGATCAGCGTGTGCAGATCGTAGATCTGGTTCGCGATGATCGTCTGCGGCGGCTGCAGGTTGTACTGGTTCGCCCAAGCAGCGTCTGCGGCAGGCCAAAGCGCCGCAGCCCCTGTCGCCGCAAATGTTCTCCCCAACTTGCTGGTCATGCTTTCCTCACCTGTGAGTTTGATTCATTGCGGGCGTTTCTTGCCGCGTCGTGCGCTTTGTCAGCGGGAGGTTCTACCACTTCGTCGATCCGTTGTCGCCGCTTCAACCGCGCAGCTCTCGCGCAAGCTCGCGCGCCATCTCCTGCCGCCTCTCCTCGCACAAATGCCGCCCCACTTCGATCTCGCGCCCGTGGACACGCAGCGCGAGCCTGCCGCGGCCCGCATCGCACACGAGTTTCGCCCAGTGCCGATTGAGCTCGCATCGCGTGACCTGCGGCCCTTCCCGCACTTCGATCTCGACGCTGCCGCCGCTGATCGTGATGCGCTCGAAATCCGCCGCGTGGCGATCCATGTAACGGAAAGCCCAGTAAAGCACCGCCATCTCGAGCCCGGCAAACGGCAGGATCGGCCACGCGCCGAAAAGCAGAAAAAATCCCACTGCGATTCCCAGCGAGACAGCCAGAATGAAACTGAAGACGAGCTGCCGGCCGGAGGATGAGAGGGAATTATTACGGCGCGCGGTATAGACGTACTGGGCCGCTTCCCCTCCGGCGACGTTCATCCGAGCATTCCTCGAGTGGCCGCACGAGCCTCTAAACCCGCGAAATTTATCATAGCCGGGGGAACGGTGGCAATTGCGGCAGCCCGCTGTACCTGTTTCGCCATGCGCTGCTGTACGCGTTGCGGGTGTAGTCATTCGTCCGCGACGCGACCATCTCGTAGAAGCGCGGCGACATCGAAGCTGCTCGCGACGCTTGCCGCGCAAACGCCTTCGGCATACCGGATTCGCGACAGCAGGGGTGCACGAAGACGCGCCTCGAGGGCTTGCACGTTTTCAGTCGCATGCGTCATGTCCGGGTCTATGTGGTTCGCGACCCAACCTGCAAACGGCAAGCCCGCGGCGTCGATGGCATCGGCGGTGAGCAGCGCGTGATTCAGGCAGCCGAGGCGCACGCCGACGACGAGCACCACGGGAAGCCCGAGCAGGCGCGCGAGATCCGACATGTCGAGCCCATCGCCCAGCGGCACGCGAAAACCGCCGGCGCCTTCGACGATGACCACGTCCGCGCGCGCGGCGAGGTTCACGTAAGCGGCCTTCACGTGACCGATATCGATCGCAACGCCCGCTTGCGCCGCCGCGATGTGAGGGGCGATGGGCGGCGCGAAACAGTACGGGTTCTGAAGCTCGCGCGGCGCGCGCACGCCGGATGCGGCCACGAGCGCCGCGACGTCGTCGTTCACCAGCGCACCGTTTTCGAGACTCGCGCCCGCGGCCACCGGCTTCATGCCGATCGCGCGCAAGCCGCGCGCTGCGAACGCATACAGCAGCGCGCACGCGACGAGCGTCTTGCCGACGCCGGTATCGGTGCCAGTGATGAAAAAGCCTCGAGATGTGGGGGTCTGATCGAGCATCTGATTAGGGTGAAGGGTGAAGGGTGAAGGGTGAAGGGTGAAGGGTGAAGGGTGAAGGGTGAGAGGTGAGAGGTGAAGGGTGAAGGGTGAAGGGTGAAGGGGCTGATGCCAGTCATTCGAGCTGCCGCGTTGCCACGTCGTGTCACCCCTTGGGCGTCACGCCTGAAGCCTCCCCTTCACCCTTCACGCCTTCACCCTTCACTCGTTCACCCTTCACCCTTCACTCAGCTTGATATCGATCACTCGCTTGCCCGTCGGACTCACCCGCGGCAGCGGTTTCCACGCATGGCCGTAAACCACTTCGAAAGTCGCGGGCAGCTTGCCGTCGGTGCGCAAGCGCTCGTAATTCGCTACGACCGTTTTCAGCAGCGACTTAGGGCTAAGGGCGCCGGGCCGCCCCTGCGTGACGTTGTGCGCGCCGATCGCTTTCAGGTCGCGCATGAGGTCGCGCGCGTGGTCGTAAGTCAGCGTGAACGTTTCCATGTCCATCACGGGGTCGGCGTAGCCGCCGTTAACCAGCATGTCGCCGATGTCGTGCATGTCGACGAAGCGATTGACGTGGGTGCGACCGTCGGTGCCTTCGTACGCCGCGCGCAGTTCCTTCAGCGTGTCGGGCCCGAAGGTGCTGAACATCAGCAGGCCTCCCGGCTGCAGAACGCGGTGCATCTCGGCGAAGGTCCGCGGGAGATCGTTCACCCATTGCAGCGCGAGGTTGGACCAGACCAGCCCCATCGATTCGCTGCGCAGCGGGAGGCGCTCCAAGTCCGCGGCGACCGCGTGCAGCGGCGGGCGCAGGCCGGGCACGCTCTGCCACCACCGCAGCCGCCCGCGCCCGCGCTCGAGCATGGCGGTCGCGAGATCGATCGCCACCAGGGGGGCGCCGGGATGCCTCGCCATCAGCCCGGGGATCGCGTTGCCGGTGCCGCTGCCCGCGTCGAGTATCGCGGCCGGCGACACCTTGATGTAGTCGAGCCGGTCGAGCATGCGGCTGCAGACTTCGTGCTGCAGGATCGCGGCGGCGTCGTAGGTCGCGGCCGCGCGCGCGAAAGAGCGCGCGAGCTCGCGCTTGTCGATGGCGAGCGCATCGTCGCTCATGCGAAACGCTCCCGCATCGCTGCGCCGATCGTCGATGCGTGAGTCACGAGCGGCGCATGCGCAGCGCCGGGAATGACACACAGGCGCCCGTCCCGAACGCGGGAGGCGAGGTGCTCGCCCGCCGAGATCGGCGTGAGCGCGTCGCGATCGCCGTGGACGACGAGCACCGGTTGCACAATGTCTTCGAGCCCGTCACTGAGGTCCGCTTCGAGCAGCACGTTCAGGCCTTTCTCCAATGTATCGGTGGACACGTGCGTCTCGGGAACCAGCGCTTCGCGCAGCGAGCGCATCACCGTTTTGAGCTCGGCATCGCCTCGCGCCTGGAGCGACGCGAATCGCCTCATCGTCGCGTCGCGATCGTGCCGCAAACCGAGTGCGAACGCCTGCAAGACCGGCGCCTCGACAGCGGCAGTCCAGCCTGCGCGCGTGACGAAGCTCGGTGTCGTGGCGATCACCGCGAGGGCGCGCACCTGCTGCGGCGCGCGGCGCGCCCACTCGAGCGCGACCTGGCCGCCGAGCGACCATCCCGCCACCACGCAGCGCTCGGGTGCGCGAGCCGCGACGTGCGCTGCGAGATTCTCGAGCGCATACGGCTCGCACGCCGGTGTGGCGCCGTAGCCGGGCAGCGGCAAAGCGACGACGGCGTGGTCCGGCGCGAGGCACGCGGCAAGCGCATCGAAAAGCGCCGGGCTCATCCCCCAGCCGTGCAGCAGTACGAGCGGGATCATGCGCCCGCCTCTATCGAACGCACCGCATCGATGAGTCGCTCCACGTCTTCGATCGTATGGTCCGCCGAGAGCGAGATGCGCAGGCGCGCGGTGCCTCGCGGCACGGTCGGCGGACGTATCGCGGGAACGAGCAGACCGCGCGCCGCGAGCTTCTCCGACGCCGCGAGCGCTTCGATGCTCCCGCCGATGACGAGCGGCTGGATCGCGGTGTCCGACGGCAGCAGCCGCCACGCGCCTGCGCCCAATCCTTCGCGCACCCGCCGCACGAGCGCGCACAGATGCTTGCGACGCTCGTCGCCGTTTTCGATCAGCTCGAGGCTCGTCAGGAGTGCGTGTGCGATGAGCGCGGGCGTCGCGGTCGTGTAGATATAAGTGCGGGCGCGTTGCACCAGGGTGTCGACGAGCTCGCGCTCGCCCGCGACGAACGCGCCGTAGACGCCGGCGGCTTTGCCGAGCGTCGCCATGTAGGCGATGCGCGGCGAGCGCACGCGCTGCTGCTCGAGCACGCCGCGGCCGTGTGCGCCGAGCACGCCGAAGCCGTGCGCATCGTCGAGCACGAGCCAGGCATCGTAGCGTTCGGCGAGCGCCAGGAGCTCGCGCACCGGCGCGACGTCGCCGTCCATGCTGAAGACCGCGTCGGAGACGATGAGCTTGTTCTTCGCGGTCGCGCGCTCCAGCAGGCGCTCGAGCGCACCCAGGTCGACGTGCGGATAGCGCCTGAAGTCGGCGCGGCTGAGCAGCGCCGCGTCGTTGAGCGACGCGTGATTGAGCTTGTCGGCGTAGATGCAATCGCCGCGGCCGGCGAGCGCGGTGACGAGGCCGAGGTTCGCCATGTAGCCGCTGGAAAAGTACAGCGCCGCCGGAAGATCGACGAAGCGCGCGAGCGCCGCTTCGAGTTGGTGATGTGCGTGCGAGTGGCCGAGGATGAGGTGAGACGCGCCGGCGCCGACGCCGTAGCGCTGCGCGCCTTCGCTCGCGGCCTCGACGAGCTGCGGATGCGCCGCGAGCCCGAGATAATCGTTGCTGCAGAAAGCGACGTAGTCGCGACCGTCGACCGTGACTCGCGCGCGCTGAGGCGATTGCAGGACGCGACGACGCCGCCGCAGACCTTCGACTTCGAGCGCGGCGAGCTCTGCCGCCAATGTTGCGGGAGAGCTCATCGGATTTCGGGACACGTCAAAAACGTTTACCGCCGATGGGCACCGATGGACGCCGATAAAAACGCGGGGCGCGCAGCGATCGCTCGGCGCCTATCGGCGCGCATGGGCAGCTTCGGGCGTTGCACCGAGCTCCATTGCGCGCAACCCCAGGCGCTCGAAGAGCGCCGCGTCTTTCTCCGCTTCGGGGTTGCCGGTGGTGAGGAGCTTCTCACCGTAGAAGATCGAATTCGCACCCGCGAGAAAACACAGCGCCTGTATGCCTTCGGGCATCTCCTGGCGTCCGGCCGAGAGCCTCACGAGCGCCGTGGGCATGGTGATGCGCGCGCATGCGATCGTGCGGACGAACTCGAAAGGATCGAGCACTTCTGCCCCGTGCAGCGGCGTGCCTTCGACCTGCACCAGATTGTTGATCGGCACCGACTCGGGACAAGGATCCATGTTCGCGAGCTGTGCGATCAGCGCCGCGCGCGTGCGGCGGGTCTCGCCCATGCCGACGATGCCGCCGCAGCACACGTGCAGCCCCGCGTCTCGCACCTGCTCGAGGGTGTCGAGGCGCTGGTCCTGGGTGCGCGTGGTGACGATCTCCCCGTAAAACTCTCCCGCGGTGTCGATGTTGTGGTTGTAGTAATCGAGGCCTGCGGCTTTGAGCTGCCCGGCCTGTCCCGGCTTGAGCATGCCGAGTGTCGCGCAGGTTTCCATGCCGAGCCCGCGCACCGCTTTGACCATGTCGGCGACGCGCTCGAGATCGCGCTGCTTCGGCCCCCGCCACGCGGCGCCCATGCAAAAGCGCGTCGCGCCTTTTGCCCTCGCCGCGCGCGCCGCGGCGAGGACGTCGTCGACCGACAGCAGCGATTCGTTTTCGACTCCGGTGTGATGGCGCGCGGCCTGCGGGCAATAGCCGCAATCTTCAGGACATCCGCCGGTCTTGATCGAGAGCAGCGCCGAGAGTTGCACCGCGTTGGCGTCGAAGTGCTCGCGGTGCACCGTCTGCGCCCGGTGCATCAGGTCGTTGAAAGGCAGCGCATACAGCGCTTCGACGGCATCGACGCTCCATGCGGCGGTCGCCGCGCGGCTCGTGTCGGCGCGGACGGCGGCGCGTTCGTTAACTGAGGTGGAATCCATGGAAGACGGGCGGCGAAGAGGCCGGATAAGTGCGGGGTGCGATCTTCGCGGAGGCAGGGTGCGATGTCAAATTGGCAAGAGGCGATTTTGAACCGCTGCACGCGCAGCGT
>JAQGNC010000251.1 GCA_028292065.1 Betaproteobacteria bacterium | reverse complement strand
CCTCGCCGTGTCCGGGGATGAGAAAGTAGTCCTGTTTCAGGACGGTGTGCAGCTTCTGCCAGGTCTTGAAAATCTCGACGGCATTGTCGAAGCGCGCGTACACCCTCGGGCGCGAGAAGTAATCCCGCAGGATCGTCTGGAACGTGGCGTTCCCGGTGACCCCGAGGTAACTGTTGCCGATGCGGAAAATCTTGCCGTGGTTCACGATGTACTCCGCGGTCTCCTTGCCGGAGCCCCACTTGGTCATCGTGTCCGCGGCGATGGCCGCATAGCCGTTTTTTCTTACGACCGCTATGGTAGTCATCTCGCACCTTGCCCGGGGTCTGTCAGGACGCCGACATATTCCAGCGGATTACCCGCCCGGCGCAAACCGTAAAAATTACCGGTCGCGGCGGGCGGAACAGAGGACTCGCGGACTGCAGCAATTAGCTTGCCCCCGGCGGCGCCGGGGTTTGCCGAGGCAGCTACCGGCCGGTCTTTTTCAGGTTCGCGGCGATGCGCAGACGCAGCGCGTTCAGGCGGATGAACCCGGCCGCGTCGGCCTGGTCGTAGGCGCCCTTGTCGTCCTCGAAAGTCGAGATCGCGGGGTCGAAAAGGGAGTCGGTCTCGGACGAGCGCCCGACCGTCATGACGGTACCTTTGTAGAGCTTGAGCCGCACCCGGCCGTTGACGGTCGCCTGCGACTCGTCGATGAGCTTTTGCAGCAGCAGGCGCTCGGGGCTGAACCAGTAGCCGTTGTAGATGAGGCGGGCGTAGCGCGGCATCAGGTCGTCTTTGAGCGCGAGGACTTCGCGGTCGAGGGTGATCGACTCGATCGCGCGATGCGCTTTCAACATGATCGTGCCGCCCGGCGTTTCATAGCAGCCGCGCGATTTCATCCCGACGTAACGGTTTTCGACGAGGTCGAGGCGGCCGATGCCGTGCGCGCCGCCGCGCCGGTTGAGCTCGGCCAGCACTTCGGCGGCGCTCATCGGTTTGCCGTCGATCGCTTTGATGTCGCCGCGCTCGTACTCGAGCTCGACGTATTCGGGCGCGTCCGGCGCTTTCTCCGGCGACACCGTGATACGCCACATCGATTCTTCAGGCTCGAAGTTCGGGTCCTCGAGGATGCCGCCTTCATACGAGATGTGCAGCAGGTTGGCGTCCATCGAATACGGCGCCTGTCCCTGTTTCTTCTTGTACTCGACCGCGATGCCGTTGCGCTCGGCGTAGTCGAGCAGCTTTTCGCGCGAGAGCAGGTCCCACTCGCGCCACGGCGCGATCACTTTCACGTTGGGCATGAGCGCGTAGGCGCCGAGCTCGAAGCGCACCTGGTCGTTGCCTTTGCCGGTCGCGCCGTGCGAGATCGCGTCGGCGCCGGTTTCGCGAGCGATCTCGACCAGGCGCTTGGCGATGAGCGGGCGCGCGATCGAAGTGCCCAGCAGATACTCGCCTTCGTAGACCGCGTTCGCGCGGAACATCGGGAAGACGAAGTCGCGAACGAATTCCTCGCGCAGGTCGTCGATATAGATCTGCTTCACGCCCGCGGCTTTGGCTTTCGCGCGCGCGGGCTCCACTTCCTCGCCCTGGCCGATGTCGGCGGTGAACGTGACGACTTCACACTGGTAGACGTCCTGCAGCCATTTGACGATGACTGAGGTATCGAGGCCGCCGGAATAGGCGAGCACGACTTTGTTGATTTCACTCATGGGTATTCCCGGTTGGAGGGTTCGGCGGCCGCGTTGCCGCGCGGTGCGGGAGCGGCGGAGATTACGACCGACGTCGCAGGCGGTGGGGAGGGTGCCGCGCGCTCATTCTTCGACTTTCCCGAGCAGCAGGAACTCCATCAGCGCCTTCTGGGTGTGGAGCCGGTTCTCGGCTTCGTCCCACACGACGCTGTTCGGTCCGTCGATGACTTCGGCCGCGACTTCTTCGCCGCGGTGCGCGGGCAGGCAATGCATGAAGAGCGCGTCCTTCTTCGCGGCGCGCATCATGTCGCCGTCGACCTGCCAGTCTTCGAAATCGCGCTTGCGCTCCGCATCCTCGGCTTCGAAACCCATGCTCGTCCAGACGTCGGTCGTGATCACGTCGACGTCCTTCACCGCTTCCATCGGGTCTTCGAATTCCTCGTAGTGATCGGTGCCGTAAAGTCCGGCGCGCTCGGGCTCGACTTCGTACCCCGGCGGGGTCGACACGTGCACGTTGAAGTCGAAGAGCTCGGCCGCCTGCAGCCAGGTGTTGCAGACGTTGTTGGAGTCCCCGATCCACGCCACGGTCTTGCCGCGGATGTCGCCGCGATGCTCGATGTAGGTGTAGATGTCGCCCATGATCTGGCACGGGTGATATTCGTTGGTCAGCCCGTTGATCACCGGCACCCGCGAGTGCGCGGCGAACTGCTCGATGATCGCCTGCTCGAAAGTGCGGATCATGACGATGTCGACCATGCGGGTGATGACCTTCGCGACGTCCTCGATCGGTTCCCCGCGGCCGAGCTGAGTGTCGCGCGTCATCAGTGTGATCACCGAGCCGCCGAGCTGGTGCATGCCCGCCTCGAAAGAGACCCTGGTGCGCGTCGAGTGCTTTTCGAACACCATCGCGAGGGTGCGGTCGTGGAGCGGCCGGTATGGGTCGTAGCGCTTGAATCGATCCTTGATCGCGCGGGTGCGCGCGAAGAGATGCTCGAACTCCGCCCGGGTGAAGTCCTTGAGCTGGAGAAAATGCCTCACTGCCATCATCGTATCCGAGCGCGAAGTCACGCCGATTGCGCAGCGGGCTGAACGGCCGCCGTGTGCTCGCCCACGAATTCGAGGATGAGCGGCACCAGCATGTCGGTGAGCGTGCGCGCCTCGGCGCGCGTGTAGATGAGCGGCGGCAGCAGGCGCACGACGGTGTCGGCGGTCACGTTGATGAGCAGTCCGGCCGCGAGCGCGCGGCTCACGAGCTCGCCGCACGGGAAGGCGAGCTCGATGCCGACCATCAGGCCGACGCCGCGCACTTCCTTCACGCCGCGTACGCCCGACAGGTGCGAGCGCAGCTCGCTGCGGATGAAGTCGCCGATCTCGACCGCGTTCTGCATCAGAGCGTCGTCTTCGATGATCGCGAGGGTCTCGAGCCCGGCTGCGCAAGCGAGCGGGTTACCGCCGAAAGTCGAGCCGTGGCTGCCCGGCTTGAACAGGGTCGCCGCCGCGCCGGCCGCCATGCACGTGCCGATCGGCACGCCGTTGGCGAGGCCTTTGGCGAGCGTCACGACGTCCGGCTTGACGCCCGAGTGCTGGTAGGCGAACCACTTGCCGGTGCGCCCGGTGCCGCTCTGCACTTCGTCCAGCATGAGGAGCCAGTCGTGCTCGTCGCAGATCGCGCGGAGCCCTTGCAGGTAATCGGGGTGACACACGTGCACGCCGCCTTCGCCCTGGATGAGCTCGACCAGCACCGCGACGACGTTCCTGTTGGTCGCGGCGACGCGGCGCACCGCTTCCAGATCGTCGAAAGGAACACGCACGAAGCCCGCCAGCAGCGGCTCGAAACCGGCCTGCGCCTTGCGGCTACCGGTCGCGGTCAGCGTGGCGATCGTGCGCCCGTGAAACGCTTTTTCCATGACGATGATCGCCGGGGCTTCGATGCCTTTCTTGTGGCCGTGCAGGCGCGCGAGCTTGATCGCGGCCTCGTTGGCTTCGCACCCCGAATTGCAGAAGAACACGCTGTCCATGCCCGAGATTTCGGCGAGGCGGTCAGCGAGCTTTTCCTGCAGATCGATCTGGTAGATGTTCGACGTATGGATGAGGGTCGCGACCTGTTTCTGCAGCACTCGCGTCAGGCGCGGGTGCGCGTGACCGAGCCCGCAGACGGCGACGCCGGCGAGTGCGTCGAGGTAGCGCTTGCCCTGCATGTCCCAGAGCCATGGACCTTCACCGCGCTCGAAAGCGACGGGAAGCCGCGCATACGTGTTCATCAGGTGCGACATAAAAGTGAGCCTCGCGGATCAGGTCGAAATGGGCGGCCGGCGCCGCTTGCACGAGCGCCAAAAAGGCGACGGCGGCATGAAGCCGCCGTCAGTCGAATCTATTCTTGCCCATCGTCACCGCTCGCGCAACCTCGCGTTGCGCGAGGCGCGAGTTACGACCATGCGCGAGCTACGACATGCCTTTGATGGCGGCGGAAAGCCGGCTCTTGTGACGCGCGGCCTTGTTCTTGTGAATGATGTTCTTGTCGGCGATCGAGTCGATCGTGCTCACCGCACCTTGGTAGACGCCCTGCGCGGCGGACTTGTCGCCCGCTTCGATCGCCTTGATGACGTTCTTCACTGCGGTGCGGAATTCGGAGCGCAGGCTGGTATTGTGCTGCCTCTGCGTTTCGCTCTGCCGCGCGCGCTTTCTGGCTGATGCTGTGTTGGCCATGTAAACTCCGGATTCTGCTTGGGAAAAAGGGCGCTATCATACGGCTTCCCAGCGTGTTTGACAACAAACCGGACACCGTGGTGTCCGGCTTCCAGTGACAACAAACCGGCGCCTTCGCGCGGCGGTTTCGTCCGACCCGGCGCCCGCCGCCGCCACGATCATAACAAAATGAATTTACTGAAGGTTCTGGCGACGGTGAGCGGGATGACGTTCATCTCGCGGGTGCTGGGGTTCGTGCGCGATTCGATCGTCGCCCGGATTTTCGGCGCCGGGCTCGCGACCGACGCTTTTTTCGTCGCTTTCAGACTCCCCAACCTGCTGCGCCGGCTTTTCGCCGAAGGCGCATTCTCGCAGGCTTTCGTCCCGATACTCGCCGAATACAAGAATAAACGCGGCGAGGCGGAAACCCGGCTGCTCGTCGACCACGTCTCGGGGGTGCTCGCGCTGGCGCTTTTCGCGGTCAGCGTCGTGGGCATACTCGCCGCGCCGGCGATCATCTATGTCACCGCGCCGGGCTTCACGGGGAACCCGGCCAAGTACGACATGGCGGTGCAGATGCTGCGGATCACATTCCCGTACATCCTGTTCATTTCGCTGACCGCGTTCGCGGGCGGCATCCTCAATACCTACAGCCGCTTCTCGGTCCCGGCTTTCACGCCGGTGCTGCTGAACGTCTCGTTCATCGCTTTCGCGCTGTGGGCGGCGCCGTATTTCGACCCGCCGGTGCTCGCGCTGGCGTGGGCGGTCTTCGTCGGCGGGATCCTCCAGCTCGCGCTCCAGGTGCCTTTTCTCGCGCGCATGAAGCTGCTGCCCCGGTTCAGGCCGAAATTGTCGGACCCGGGGGTGCGCCGGGTCCTGCGGCAGATGGGGCCCGCGGTCTTCGGCGTGTCCATCGGACAGGTGAGCCTCGTGATCAACACGATATTCGCGTCGTTCCTGGTGACCGGCAGTGTGTCGTGGCTGTATTACGCCGACCGCCTCATGGAATTTCCCACCGGGATGCTCGGGGTCGCGCTCGGGACGATATTGCTGCCCAGCCTTTCGAAGCATTACGCCACGAGCTCGACCGACGCCTATTCGCGCCTCCTCGACTGGGGTCTGAGGATCACGCTCATGCTCGCCGTTCCGGCGGCCGTCGCGCTCGCGCTGCTCGCGGTGCCGCTGATCGCGACCCTTTTCCAGTACGGCGCGTTTTCGACGACCGATGCCCTCGCCACCCGCGACGCAGTGATCGCCTACAGCGCCGGGCTGGTCGGACTGATACTGGTCAAAGTGCTGGCGCCGGGGTTTTACGCGAGGCAGGACATACGCACCCCGGTGCGGATCGCGATCATCACGCTGCTCGCGACCCAGGTGCTGAACGCGATCCTCATCTGGCCGTTGCGGCACGCGGGACTGGCGCTTGCGACCAGTCTCGGCGCGTGCCTGAACGCCGGCATGCTCTTCACCCTGCTGCGCCGGCGCGGGATCTACCAGCCGCAGGCGGGCTGGACCGCTTTCGCGTGCAAGCTCGCCGTCGCGGTCGGCGTCATGGCGGGGACCCTGTGGTTCGCGTCGGGTACCGCAGGGGATTGGCTCGCGGCGAGCGGATCGGAACGCGTGTTGCGGCTCTCCGGCCTGGTCGCGCTGGGCGGCGGCGTGTATTTCCTGACGCTGTGGATACTCGGTTTCAGGCTGCGCGATTTTCACCAGCGCGGCGTCGAATAGGAGTAAAGGGATGTCGGGTCGAAAATGCGGCGGCTTGTGGTTTCTGTGCGTGTGCGCGCTCGCCCTGATGGGGCCCGCTCGCGCCGCGCCGGCGCTCGCGCCGTGGGGCGGAGGGGCGGCGCCCGGGCTCGCGCTGCGCGACACCGAAGGCCGAGCGCACGATCTGGCCGCTTATCGCGGCAAGGTGGTGCTGATCAACTTCTGGGCGACGTGGTGCGAACCGTGCCGCCAGGAGATGCCGTCGATACAGCGCTTGAGGCAGCGACTCGCGGGCCAGCCTTTCGCGGTGCTCGCGGTGAATGTGGACGAGCCCGACGCGCGGGTGAGGCGCTTCCTGAAACAGACCGGGCTCGATCTGCCGATCCTGATGGACCCCGACAAGGTCGTCACCCGCGAATGGGGCGTGCGCGTGCTGCCGGTCACCTTCATCGTCGGCCCCGACGGGCGGGTGCGCTACCGCCTCGTCGGGGACCTGGACTGGAACAGCGAAACGGTCGCCGGGGTGATTGCGGGGTTGATGGGCGAGGCGAGGCCCCAGTCGGTCGTGCAGAACGTAAAAATCCACCCCGCTGTTTCGGCCCAGCTTCGCTGAGGCCGGAAAAGTCCACGCCGCTGCTTCGGCTCAGCTGCGCTGTGCCTCGCCGCGCACAGGGCCCGCTTAAGCGGCTATCGCCGCTCTTTATAATTCGTAGTTCTCGCCGGGGCCGCGCATGGTCTTCTCGACGACCGAGCGCGACAGGTGCGGCGCGAAGAGCTCGACGAAATCGTAGACGTAGCGGCGCAGATACGCGTTGCGGCGGATCGCGATGCGGGTGGTGCTCGCTTCGAACAGGTGCGCCGCGTCGAGCAATCGCAGCGCCGAATCGCGCGCAGGGTCGTAAGCCATCTTCGCGAGTATCCCCACGCCGACCCCGAGCTCGACGTATGACTTGATCACGTCGGCGTCGACCGCGGTCAGGGCGACGTTCGGCTTCAGATTGCGCGCGTCGAACGCTTTCCTGATCGGCGAATCCCCGTTGAAAGCGAAGTCGTAGGTGACCACCGGATAGCGCGCGATCGCTTCGAGCGTGAGCGGCTTTTCCTTCAGCAACGGGTGATCGACCGGGGTGAACACCGCCCGGTTCCACTGGTAGCACGGCAGCAGGACCAGGTTCGGCTGTTCCGGATACGACTCGGTGACGATTCCGATGTCGACTCCGCCCGCGGTGACCATCTCGATGATCTGCTCGGGGCTGCCTTCACGCAGGCTCATGCGCACCCGCGGGTGGCGCTTCATGAACTGCTGCACGACCGGAGGCAGGGCGTAGCGCGCCTGCGTCGGCGTCGTGGCAAGGGTGAGCGCCCCGGTGTCCTCGTTGCCGAACTCCTGGCCCACGGCGCGCAGGTTGTCCGCGTCCTTGAGCATGCGGTCGGCGATGTCGACGATGATCCGGCCGGGCTCGGTGAGGTCGACGACCCGCTTGCCGTGGCGCACCAGGATTTGCACCCCGAGCTCGTCCTCGAGCATGCGGATCTGCTTGCTGATCCCGGGTTGTGACGTGAAAAGCGCTTCAGCCGCTTCCGACACGTTGAGGCCTCGCCGCACCACTTCGCGCAGGTAGCGTAACTGCTGCAGTTTCATGGGCTTACGCCGCTAAGATCAGAAAATTATGTAACTCTAACACAATATTCTTTAGAGCTATAACAGAGGGCGATACTATCGACGGATTGGAGGGCTGCAGCGTGTATATCTACGACGAAATCGATCAACGCCTGGTGGACGAACGGGTCGCGCAGTTCCGCGACCAGACCCGCCGCTTTCTCGCCGGCTCGCTGTCGGAGGACGATTTTCGGCCGCTGCGCCTGCAAAACGGCCTCTACATCCAGCGCTACGCGCCGATGCTGCGGATCGCGATTCCTTACGGGATGCTTGCTACACGGCAACTGCGTGCGCTCGCTCACATCGCGCGCACCTACGACCGCGGCTACGGCCACTTCAGCACTCGCCAGAACCTGCAGCTCAACTGGCCCGCGCTCGAAAACGTGCCGGAGATTCTCGCGGAGCTCGCGAAAGTCCAGATGCACGCCATCCAGACGAGCGGCAACTGCATCCGCAACATCACGGCCGATCATTTCGCCGGGATCGCGCCCGACGAGATCGTCGATCCGCTGGTGTGGTGCGAGATCCTGCGCCAGTGGTCGACCTTCCACCCCGAATTCGCTTACCTCCCGCGCAAGTTCAAGATCGCGGTGTCCGGCGCGACCGAAGACCGCGCGGCGATCCAGGTCCACGACATCGGTCTGCAGGCGGTTCGCAACGACGAAGGCGAGATCGGCTTTCGCGTGCTCGTCGGCGGCGGCCTGGGGCGCACGCCGATCATCGGCGCGTTCATCAACGAGTTCGTGCCGTGGCCGCACCTGCTGACTTACCTCGAGGCGATCCTGCGCGTATACAACCGCTACGGCCGCCGCGACAACAAGTTCAAGGCGCGGATCAAAATCCTGGTGAAGGACCGCACGCCCGCAGGTTTCCGCGATGAAGTCGAAGCCGAGTGGGCGCACATCAAGGGCGGTCCTGCGACGCTCACGTCGAGCGAAGTCGAGCGCATCGCCAAGCGCTTCACGCGCCCGACGTACGAGAGCCTCGACGCGCTCTCGAGCAGCTACGTGCTCGCGCTCGGGCGCGATACGAAGTTCGCCGCGTGGGCGCGCCGCAATGTCCACCCGCACCGGGTGCCGGGCTACGCGGCAGTGACCCTGTCGCTGAAGAAAACCGGCGTGCCCCCGGGCGATGCGACGTCGGAACAGATGGAAGCGGTCGCGGACCTCGCCGACGCCTACAGCTTCGGCGAGCTCCGGGTCACGCACGAGCAGAACCTGCTGCTCGCGGACGTGCGCCAGTCGGACCTCTACACGATCTGGCAGCAGGCGCAGGCCCTCGGGCTCTCGACCGCGAACATCGGCATGATCACCAACATCATCGCCTGCCCCGGCGGCGACTTCTGCTCGCTGGCGAACGCGAAATCGATCCCGGTGGCTGAAGCGATCCAGCGCCGCTTCGACGACATCGATTACGTCTACGACATCGGCGAGCTCGATCTCAACATCTCAGGCTGCATGAATTCGTGCGGCCACCACCACGTCGGTCACATCGGCATACTCGGCGTCGATAAACAGGGCGCGGAGTTCTACCAGATCTCGATCGGCGGGGCGCAGGGCGTGCAAGCCTCGCTCGGCAAAGTGCTCGGACCTTCGGTTTCGCAGGACGAAGTGCCCGACTTGATCGAGAAACTGATCAACGTGTATCTCGAACGCCGCGAGAGTGAAGCCGAGCGCTTCATCGACGTGGTCCGCCGCATCGGCCTCGAGCCTTTCAAGGAAAACGTTTATGGCGCTCATCAAGGATCGAAAGCTCGCGGCCGACAACTGGCAGCTGCTTGAAGCGGCCGCGGACGGCGCGGCTTTAGCGATTCCGGACTCGGGAGACGTCCTGGTTTCTCTGCCGGAATGGAAAGCCTCGCGCGAATGGCTGCTCTCGCGCAGCGGCCGCGTCGGCGTGTGGCTCACCGGCGCGGACGAGCCTGCGGACATCGCATCCGATCTCGCGCATTTCGCGCTGATCGCGATCCGCTTCGCGAACTTCGCGGACGGCCGCGGCTACAGCATCGCGCGCCTCCTGCGCGAGCGTTACGGCTGGCGTGGCGAGCTGCGCGCGGTCGGCGACGTGCAGCGCGACCAGCTCTATTACCTCGCGCGCTGCGGCTTCGATGCGTTCGCGCTGCGGGAAGGTGAAGACCCGCAGGTTGCGCTCACCGCTTTCAACGACTTCAGCGAGGCCTACCAGACTTCGGTCGACCGGCCGAATCCGCTCTTCCGCCGGCGGGAAAGCGCCGGCACGCTCTGATGGGCCCAGGCAAGGTCTATCTGGTCGGCGCCGGCCCCGGCGCGCCCGACCTTCTGACGTTGCGCGCAGCCGAGCTGCTGCGGCGCGCCGACGTCGTCTTCCACGACGCGCTGGTCCACCCGGACACGATCGCGCTCGCGGCTAAAGCCGAACGCGTCGCCGTCGGCAAGCGCTGCGGCCGCCATTCCACCGCCCAGCGCTTCATCAACAAGCGTCTCGTCGACGCGGCGATGAAGCACGCGGTCGTCGTCCGCCTCAAAGGCGGCGACCCGATGCTTTTCGGCCGTGCGCACGAGGAGATTTCGGCGCTGCGCGAAGCCGGCATCGCATTCGAGGTCGTGCCGGGCGTGACCGCGGCGCTCGCCGCGAGCGCCGAGCTCGGCGTGTCGCTGACGCGGCGCGGGCTCGCCCGCAGCGTGGCGTTTCTCACCCCGCGGGTCGGCGCAGGCGAAAAGCCGAACGACTGGGCGCGCGCGGCGGCGTCGGCCGACACCGCGGTGATCTACATGGGGGTCGGTGAAGCGGCGGCGATCACCGCGTCGCTGGTCGAATGCGGAGTCGCACCGTCGACTCCGGTCGTCGTCGTCGAAAACGCGTCGCTGCCGGGCCGGCAGCGTTTCGCGATGACGCTGCGCGATCTGCCTGGGGTCGCTGTCGCTGTGCGGGGCATCGCCGGACCGGCCGTCATCCTCCTGGGCGAGGTCTACTCGGAGCTTCAGGAAGAGGCCGCGACGCCTGTCGCCGAAGTTCGCCGCGCTTGGCCCCGGCGCGTCCGCACGTAGACGTCGCGTCCGCGCCATACCCGTCCGCGCTTCGACAGTCGCGCCCGCGGCTGGACCGGTAGCGTCAAAAGCCGCTACAATTCAAGCTTTTACGCCTTCTCCCTGCGGCATTGTATGCGTATCCTGCGCAGCGTCCCCACCGCTGCCGAAACCCCTATTGCGCTGACGATCGGCAATTTCGACGGGGTCCACCTCGGCCACCAGGCGATGCTGTCGCGGCTACGCGATACGGCACGCGCAGAAGGTTTGCCTGCCTGCGCGATGACTTTCGAGCCGCACCCGCGCGAGTTCTTCGCGCCTGACCAGGCGCCCGCGCGCCTGACGTCCCTGCGTGAAAAGCTCGAGCTGCTCGCGGCCGAAGGCGTCGAGCGCGCGCACCTGCTGCGCTTCGATTTCAGCCTCGCGCAGGTCACTGCCGAAGATTTCGTCGAGCGCATCCTGGTGCGGGGGCTCGGGGTGCGACGCCTGCTCGTCGGGGACGATTTTCGGTTCGGGGCGAGGCGGGCGGGAGACTTCGCGCTGCTGAAAGCGCGCTCCGCGGTGCACGGCTACACCGTCGAGGCGATGACCAGTGTGACGCTCGAAGGCGAGCGCGTGTCGAGCACCGCGGTTCGCAAGGCGCTCGACAGCGGCGATCTCGCGCGCGCGGCGCGATTTCTCGGCAGGCCTTACAGCATCAGCGGCGCGGTCGTTCACGGCGATGGGGTCGGCAGACAACTCGGTTTCCCCACGGCGAACGTGAGAATCCGGCACAATCGCCCGCCGCTCACCGGCATTTTCGCGGTCGAGGTGAGCGGGGCGGCGGATACGCCGCTGCGCGGCGTAGCGAGTCTCGGCGTACGGCCTACGGTCAAACACCAGGGGCAGCCGGTGCTCGAAGTCTACCTGCTCGATTTTTCCGGAGACATCTACGGGCGCCACGTGCGGGTCGATTTTCTGCACAAATTCCGCGACGAAGAGAAGTTCGCCGATCTCGCAACGCTCACCCGCCAGATCGCGAAGGACGTGGCACACGCACGCGAATATTTCGATCGCATCGACCGCGCGCGAGGCGCCGCGTGAGATTGCGCCGTTACACCCATGACTAAAGCTCGAATGGCCGATTACAAGAAAACACTGAACCTGCCCGACACGCCTTTTCCGATGCGCGGCGATCTCGCGAAGCGCGAGCCGCTGATGCTCGAGAGCTGGCGGCAGCGCAGGTTCTATCAGCGCATCCGCGAGGCGAGCCGCGGGCGCCCTCGCTTCGTCCTGCACGACGGGCCGCCGTACGCGAACGGCGACATCCACATCGGCCACGCGGTGAACAAGATCCTCAAGGACATCATCGTCAAGAGCAAATCGCTCTCGGGCTTCGATGCGCCTTACGTCCCGGGGTGGGACTGCCACGGCATGCCGATCGAAGTGCAGATTGAAAAGCAGTACGGCAAGAACCTGCCGCCCGCCGAAACGCAGCGCCTGTGCCGCGCGTACGCGGCGGAGCAGGTCGAGCGCCAGAAGCGCGACTTCCAGCGCCTCGGCGTGCTCGGCGAGTGGGACCGCCCGTATCTCACGATGGCTTACGGCAACGAGGCCGACGAGATCCGCGCGCTCGGCATCTTGGTCGAGCGCGGTTACGTCTATCGCGGTTTGAAGCCGGTGAACTGGTGTTTCGATTGCGGCTCGGCGCTCGCGGAAGCTGAAGTCGAATACGAAGACCGCAAGGATCTCGCGGTCGACGTCGGTTTCCCATTCGCACAGCCGGAAAAAATCGCCGCCGCGTTCGGTGTGGCGAGTCTGCCGGACAAGCCCGGCTACGCGGTGATCTGGACCACGACGCCGTGGACGCTGCCTGCGAACCAGGCGCTCAACATGCATCCGGAGATCGACTACGCGCTGGTCGAAACCGAAGACCGCCTCCTCATCGTCGCGCACGAGATCCTCATGCAGCCCGCCGAGCCGCGCGGAGCGCTCGAGCCGGTGCCGCTCGATGCAGGCTATTCAGACGGGCGCGAGCTCGCGCTGACCAGGCGCTACGGCATCCGCCAGTTTCGCGTGGTCGGCGTCGCCAAAGGCCAGGCGCTCGAGCGGATCGAGTTCCAGCATCCTTTTTACGATCGCCGCTCGCCCGTGTATCTCGGCGAGTACGTGACCCTCGACACCGGCACCGGCATCGTGCACAGCGCGCCGGCGTACGGCGTCGAAGACTTCGAGTCGTGCCGTCGCTACGGGATGAAGGACGACGACATCCTCACGCCGGTGATGGGCGACGGAAAGTACGGCGAATCGCTGCCGCTCTTCGGCGGCATGCATATCTGGAAAGCGAACCCGAAGATCGTCGAGCTGATGGCTTCGAACGGCGTGCTTTTCGCCAAAGCCGATTACGTCCACAGCTACATGCATTGCTGGCGCCACAAGACGCCGATCATCCTGCGCGCGACGACGCAGTGGTTCGCGGGCATGGACGAGGTCCCCGGCTACAAAGGCGTGAAACCTGCCGAGCCCCTGCGCGAGACCGCGCTGCGAGGCGTCGAGGCGACACAGTTCTATCCGTCGTGGGGCAAGGCGAGGCTGCACGGCATGATCGCGAACCGGCCCGACTGGACGCTTTCGAGGCAGCGCCAATGGGGCGTGCCGATGCCTTTCTTCGTGCGCCGCGAGACCGGTGAAATGCATCCCGAGTCGCTCGCGCTGCTCGAGAAAGTCGCGCAGCGCGTGGAGAGCGGCGGCATCGAAGCGTGGCAGTCGATCACGGCCGACGAGCTGCTCGGCGCCGACGCGCCGTACTACGAGAAGATCAGGGACACGCTCGACGTGTGGTTCGATTCGGGCGCGACGCACTACACCGTGCTTCGCGGCTCGCACAAGGACGAGAGCGCGTATCCGGCAGACCTCTATCTCGAAGGCTCGGACCAGCATCGCGGCTGGTTCCACTCATCGCTGCTCGTCTCGTGCATGACCGACGGCATACCGCCTTATCGCGCGCTCCTCACCCACGGCTTCGTCGTCGACGGCTCGGGCCGCAAGATGAGCAAGTCCAAAGGCAACGTGGTGGCGCCCCAGCAGGTGATGGACGAGCTCGGCGCCGACATCCTGCGCCTGTGGGTCGCGGCTACCGATTATTCCGGCGAGCTGTCGATCTCCAAGGAGATCCTGAAGCGCGTCGTCGAATCGTACCGCCGCATCCGCAACACCCTGCGCTTTCTGCTCGCCAACATCGCCGATTACGATCACTCGCGCGATGCGCTTCCCGTCGACGAGTGGCTCGAGATCGATCGCTACGCGTGGGTGATGACGCGAGACCTGCAGGCGGCGCTGACGCCGAGCGAGAAAGGCGTGAAGGAGCCGGCGTCCGCGGGGCATTACGGCGCGTACGAGTTCCACGTGGTCGCGCAGCGCCTCCAGGGTTTCTGCTCGGAAGACCTGGGCGGCTTCTATCTCGACATCCTGAAGGACCGCCTGTACACCGCGCCCGCCGCGTCGCGCTCGCGCCGCTCGGCCCAGAACGCGCTGTATCACATCACCCACGCGCTCACCCGGCTGATGGCGCCGATACTCTCGTTCACCGCGCAGGAAGTGTGGGAAGTGC
>JAQGNC010000210.1 GCA_028292065.1 Betaproteobacteria bacterium | reverse complement strand
GGATTGGCGGTGCCGTAGTAGACGAGATTCAGCTCGGGATCGTAGGACACGAATCCCCACACCGTGCCGCCGCCGATCTTCCACGCCCCCGACGGCCAGGTCGACATGCCCAGGTCCTTGCCCCGGTCGGTGCTGTAGAACGGCTTGAAGTTCGGCCCGATGAGCACGTCGCTGTCGGGACCGGTATGGTATGCGCGCCACGCGATTTTCCCGTTCGCGGCATCGAGCGCGGTCAGCCATCCGCGCACGCCGAATTCTCCGCCGCTGTTGCCGACCAGTACTTTGTCTTTGACCACCAGCGGCGCCATCGTCATGGTCTCGCCATGATTGATGTCGCCGAGCTTCGCGCGCCAGACTTCCTTGCCGCTCTGGGCGTCGATGGCGAAAGTCTGGTTGTCGAGCGTATTGAAGTACACCTTGCCGTTCGCGTAAGCGACGCCGCGGTTGACGACGTCACAACACGCGACGCCCTGCGCGGCTGCAAGAGGCTTGGGCTCGAACTTCCATTTCGTCGGCGCGCCCGGCTTGGTCAGGTCGAGCGCATAGAGGATGTTCGGATACGGCGTCACGATGTACATGGTGTTGCCGACGACCACCGGCGCGGCTTCGTGACCGCGGACCACGCCAGTGGAAAAAGTGAAAGCGAGCTTGAGGGTTTTGACGTTCGCGGCGGTGATCTGGCCAAGCTCGCTGTAGCGCGTGTTGGCGTAATCCTTACCGGCCATGGGCCATTCGGCACCGGCTGCCGGCGCCGGTTGCGCAGACGCAACGACCGGCATCGATCCGATCGCCGCGGCGAAAAGCACGCCGCGCCATCTCATGTATGTCGTTCGCATTCGCCTCGGTGCCTCATGCTGTCAGCATGGCGTGTAGGCAAATCACGTGCCGAAACGCCCTGCTTCAGGGCGTGGCGTTCAGCGGACGCCGTGAAGCTCTTGTGAAGCCGGTGTGGCCGCGCGGCTATGTACGCTCGGTGACGTACTGGTGCCGTACTCGGTGAGCAGTGGACCGCGGCGCGAGGCGCGTAGCAGCGGGATCTTTCGGCAAAGGGTGAAGCGTCAGGCGCAGTTGAAAAGCGCAGGCCTCGCGGCAGGCGCGTGGGACTATGCCATAATTTTCCGCGACGTCGAGGCCGCCCGGCGTCCCTGCAGCTCAGCCGCATCAAACCAATCATAAACATCCACCGGAGGAATCATGCGTAGAACACACTTGGTACTGTCCCTCGCGCTCGCGTGCAGCGCAACGTCGGTCGCCGGCGTCGCGTGCGCTGCCGAGAAGGCGACGGGCGGCGGCGAGAACTACCCCAACCGTCCGGTGCGCTGGATCGTGGCGTATCCGCCGGCAGGTACCACCGACATACTCGCGCGCGTGACGAGCCAATGGCTCACCCAGCGCACCGGCCAGCAGTTCGTCATCGACAATCGCCCCGGCGGCGGCAACAACATCGGCACCGAGATCGCGATCAGGTCGGCGCCTGACGGCTACACCCTGTTCCTGGTCAATCCGGCGAACGCGATCAACGCCACGCTGTACGCGAAGCTGCCCTTCAACTTTCTGCGCGATCTCGCGCCGGTTGCAGGGATCGTGCGGGTTCCCAATGTCATGGTCGTCACACGATCGCTGCCCGCGAAATCGGTTCCGGAATTCATCGCTTACGCGAAGAAGAACCCCGGCAAGGTGAATATGGCGTCGTCGGGAAGCGGCACGTCGGTGCACCTGTCGGGCGAGCTTTTCAAATCGATGACCGGGATCGACATGCAGCACGTGCCGTACAAGGGCGCGGGGCCTGCGCTGATCGAGCTCATCGGCGGACAGGTACAGGTGCTCTTCGATAACCTGCCCTCCTCCATCGGCCACATCAAGAGCGGCGACATACGCGCGCTCGCGGTGACGACGCTGAAGCGCTCGCCCGCGTTGCCCGACGTGCCGACGGTGAACGAATCGGTCCCCGGCTACGAAGCGAGCGCGTGGTTCGGCATGGCGGTGCCGAAAGGCACGCCGGTTGCCATAATCGAAAGACTGAACCGCGAGGTCAATGCCGCGCTCGCGGACCCGGGCATGAAAGCCAAGCTCGCCGATCTCGGCGGGGAGCCGATACCCGGAACACCTGCGGATTTCTGGAAGCTGCACGCCGCCGAAACCGAAAAATGGGCGAAAGTCGTCAGGTTCTCAGGAGCGAAAGTGGAGTAGCCGCGCCGCCGTGTGATGCGCGCGGCGGGAGTCGCGAGCGTGGCGCCGGCGGGGTACGGTCATGACTGAGAGTCGCGAAGGCCGCGCCGAACGCCTCCTGGGGCAGCTACACCGCTGGGCGATGGAGGCGATCGAGCGCCCACGCGAGCAGCGCGAAGCTTTCATCGGTGAAGTGGCGACGCAGTATTATGACGATGCGGTAAAGAACGGCCTGAGCGCGGCCCAGGCCGAAGAATGGCGCGAGCACATCGACGACTGGCTGCGCTCGCTGGTCGAAGCGATCGAGACCAGCGGCGGCGCGACCGGCGGACACGCGTAGATACAAGGTTTCGGCGCGAGCGATTGAACCGCCACCCGGCGGGGGGTCTAAGTACTATTGGCATACGCCAATCACGAAAAGAGGAGTCACCATGAAGAAGTTACTGGTAGCGGTAGTGGCCTCGATGCTGGGGCTGGCGTCGATCTCACTGTATGCGGAAGAGGTCAAGCTCACCGATCAGGACCGGAGCGAGCTCAGGCAGCGGGCCGACTCGCTGCGGCAGGATAACGCCCTCGGCCGCGGACGGGACGACAACATGGGGCGCTCCACGGGTGCGACCGATCGGCCGATGAAAGCCAAGCACACCAGGAAGCACAACAGGAAGCATACGAAGCGCGGCGCATCGCGGCCGCGCGCGTAGGCGGCAGCGGCGTTCGACGAGAGGCAGGCGGCAGCCTGCCTTTTTTTTCGTACGGGGCTGCCTAGACGAGCGTCGGCGCAAAGCCGACGCCAGCTAGGGCTTGTGGAGCTCGCGGTCCAGACGCAGCATCGTGCCGCCCTGCTGCGCTGCACCGATGCCGGTCGAGGGGGCAGGCGCCGCGGGACTGCGCCCGTAGAGATAGCCGACGGCGATGCCGATGACGAGCGCTGCCGCTGTCGCGATGAGGGCGATCGAGCGCGCCTTGTGGGACTTCGTGGTCCAGTCCGGACCGGCGGATGGCGACTCGGGCTCGCGTTCGGCATCGACTCGCGCGCCTGGCTCCGGTTGCCTCGTGCGCTCACCGACCACAGCGTGC
>JAQGNC010000197.1 GCA_028292065.1 Betaproteobacteria bacterium | reverse complement strand
CGATGGCCGGCGCGTCAGCGACGCCGCGACGATCGAGCGCATCCGCAAGCTCGCGATCCCGCCGGCGTATCGCGACGTGTGGATCTGCAGCGACGTGCGCGGTCACATCCAGGCCACCGGCATCGACGCGCGCGGGCGCAAGCAGTATCGCTATCACCCGAAGTGGCGCGAAGTGCGCGATGCGCACAAGTTCGAGCGCATGATCGCTTTCGGCAAGGCGCTGCCGCGTATCCATCGCAGGATCTCGCGCGATCTGAAGCTGCCCGGGATGCAGCGCGAAAAAGTGCTCGCCACGATCGTGCGGCTGCTCGAGAGCACCCTGATCCGCGTGGGCAACGTGGAATACGCCAAGCAGAACCGTTCGTACGGCCTGACGACGCTGCGCAACCGTCACGTGAAGCTGAACGGCAACGTCGTGCGCTTTCGTTTTCGCGGCAAGCACGGCATCGAGCACGAGATCGAGATCGAAGACCCTCGCGCCGCGAAAGTGGTCCGCCGCTGCCTCGATCTTCCGGGACAGGATCTCTTCCAGTACGTCGACGATGCGGGGCAGGTGCGCGATCTCGGCTCGTCGGACGTCAACGCGTATCTGCACGATATCGCCGGCGCCGAGTTCACCGCCAAAGACTTCAGGACGTGGCACGCGACGATCGAAGCGCTCGAAGCGCTCGCGGGTCATTCGTTCGTCACCGCGCGCGACGCGAAACAGAAGATGAAGGAGGTGCTGCAGTCGATCGCCGGCAAGCTCGGCAACACGCCTGCGATGTGCCGCAAGTGTTACGTGAACCCCGTTGTCATCGACGCCTTTCTCGCCGGAGAGCTGCGCGAGAACGCGCTGCGCGGCACAGGCAATGAACGGGTACGGCTGTTGCAGCTTCTCATGCGTACCCAGGCCGGCACCGGCATCGCGGGCGCGCTGCGCACCACGTTGCGCGAGCGCGCGAAAGCGAAGCGACCGGCGAACACCCGGACTCACACCCGATAGAGGAAGAGGAAACAACTCATGGCCGTCGAAATTTCACCCGCTCCCGATCGCGCACGTCTTTCGCCGATTTCCTGGCCGGCGATTTTCGCTTCGCTTGCCGTTGGCATATCGGTGATGTTGCTGTTGACGCTCGCCGGCGTCGCGGTCGGTGTCTCGGTCGTCGATCCCGGCGCTGACAGCCCGCGAGCGATCACGATGGGCGCCGCGGCGTGGCAGACCATCAGCATGCTCGTCGCCGCGATCGTCGGCGGCTATGTCGCCGCTCGTCTTTCGGGACTGCGCCGCACCGGTGACGGCGTGCTGCACGGTGCGGTGTCGTGGGGCGCGACGACCCTGCTCTATGCCGCGCTCGCGACGACCGCGCTCGGCACGCTCACCGCGGGAATGTTCGGCCTGCTCGCGCCGGCCGCCGAACGCGCATCGTCGGCGGTTGCCGGCGGCGACCGCGACCAGGCGCAACGCACGCTGGAATCGATGGGCATGACCCCCGATCAGGCGCGAACGATCACGGAACGGCTCGCCACGCCCGCCGCGACGACCGGCCCGACCAACCGCCAGCAGGTCGAAGAGGCTGCGGATACTGTCGGCACCGCGACCGGCTGGTTGAGCGCCACCGTGCTTCTCTCCCTCGTGCTGTCGATGATGGGCGGCGCGATGGGCGCGCGCGGCACGCGCCGGACCAACCGGCGCATCGAGCATCGGGAAAGCGCGCCTCCAGCGATGACCGACACCTCCACGCGAGCCGACGTCACCCGTCGCCACGCCAGCGACGCGGCCTGAGCATGCCCCGCGTCCTCTGGATAGGCGCCAGATCCTTCGGGCTCGTGCACGTCCCGGTGTCGCTGTACCCGGCGACTCGCAGCGAAAGCCTTTCGTTCGACATGATCGACAAGCGCGATTTCTCGCCGGTCGGCTACAAGCGTTACAACAAGCGCACCGGTGAGGAGATCTCGCGCGAGAACATCGTCAAGGGCTACGAGTACGAGAAAGGCGAGTATGTCGTCGTGAGCGATGAGGATTTTAAGCAGGCGAACGTCGAGGCCACCCAGACCGTCGACATCGTTGCTTTCGTCGACGCGGCCGCGGTCGCGCCGTACTACTACGACACCCCGTATTACCTCGAGCCGGGCAAGCGCGGCGAGAAAGGCTACAGCCTCTTGCGCGAGGTCCTGCGCAAAACGGGCCGCGTGGGCATCGCGAACGTGGTGATCCGCTCAAAGCAGCACCTCGCGGCGCTCATCCCGCTCGAGCGCATGCTGCTCATGAACACCTTGCGCTTCGCCCACGAGATCCGGCCCGCCTCGGAGCTCAATCTGCCGGAGGAAGGCCTGAACGGCCTGTCCGAGAAAGAGGTCGCCATGGCCGAGCGTCTGGTCGACGACATGACCGAGAAGAAGTGGGACCCGACCCAGTACAAGGACACTTACACCAGCGATCTGATGGCGCAGATCGAGAAGAAGATCCAGTCCGGACAGACGCACGCGATCACCCCGGTGAGCGGCGAAGACGCGGAGCCGCGCAAGGGCGCCGAAGTCATCGACCTCGTTTCGCTGCTGCGGCGCAGCCTGGAGAAAAAAGGCAAGGGCGCCGAGCCGGCGGAGGAAGACGCGCCGCCCGCCAAGGAGCAGAAGCGCGCCGCGGCACGCAAGCCGGCGTCGCGCCTGGCGAAGAAAGCCCCGGCGCAGCGCAAGCGCGCCTGAGTGCGAAGCTCGCAGCGCCGCAGAGCAGCGTCCCACGCTCGCTGGCCCCGCAACTGCAGGGGGCCAGTTGGCGCGGAAGTTGCCTTATACCTCCCACAATTACTTGCTTGCCGGGCTTTTCGGCCTCGCGACGGGTAAGATATACATCTGACAAGTAAGAAATATCGGCTTGGGGCGGGCTACATTCCGCAGTGTGGAATGTAGGCTCCCTCCACGGCCGCGTACAAAGGAGACTTCATGCCACACGTCCTGCTCGTAGACGACGATCCCGAACAGCTTGAATGGCTCTCGGAGTTC
>JAQGNC010000185.1 GCA_028292065.1 Betaproteobacteria bacterium | reverse complement strand
TTTGATTTCGGGAAGCTCGAGCACCGCGTTGACGGTGATCGCGCAGCCCGGATCGGTGGTCACCAGACCGATGCAGTTGGGCCCGATGACCCGGACCCCGCCCGCGCGCGCGATCTCGATGATGCGTTCCTGCTGGCGCCGTCCCGCGGGGCCCGTCTCGGCGAAACCGTCGCTGTAGATCGTCGCGACCGCGATGCCTTTTGCCACGCACTGCTCGATCGCCGCCTCGACCGCTTTCGCCGGCACCATGATGAACGCGTGATCGACTGTCCCGGGGATAGAGACCAGGTCGGGATACGCTTTCTCGCCGAAGATCTCGTCGCGCCCGGGGTTCACCGGGACGATGCGGCCGGTATAGCCGTGCTTGCGCAGATAGCGCTGGGGACGCGAAGTGTTCTTCTTCGCGTCGCCCGACGCGCCGACGAGCGCGATGACACGCGGCTCGAACAGCGCCTGGAAGAGCTCGTTACCGGTTGCGGGTTTTCTGGTCATGAAAGCTCGAATATCAAAAGCAAAAGCAGGAGGCGGGGCGCGAAGGAAAAGGCAGGGACGCCAAGGGGCAAAATGTAACGAGGTTCGTCTCGCGACCATAATGGCGGCCTGCGGCGCTACCCCACACCCCGATGATGATCTCCTTTGCGTCCTTGTTCTTTCCTTCGCGTCCTTCCTTTCCTGCTTTTCGTTTTAACTCTTCGGCGGACGCTGCGAGAACGATCGCTCGAACACCGACTCCGCGATGCGGTTCTTCAGCACTTCGAGCGAGCCGCCGGCGATCATCCAGCCGCGGCACTTCCTGAAGCACCACTCGACCAGCGTGTCCTGGGTATAGCCCATGCCGCCCATTACCTGCATCGCTTCGTTCGCGATGTCGAAACCCGCCTGGTTGCAGAAGAGCTTCGCGATCGCGGTGTCTTCGGCCGAAGGAATGCCGCTGTCCGCGTTCATCGCCGCGCGATAGAGCAGGAGCTGGCCCGCGTCGAGCTTCACTTTCATGTCCGCGAACTTCCACTGCAGCCCCTGGAACTCCGCGAGCGCGCGCCCGAACTGCTTCCGCTGCATCGCCCATTGGCGCGCGGTCTCGAAGCAGTAGCGCCCCAGCGCGAGCGAGCGTGCGGTGTTGCCGATGCGCTCGACGTTAAAGCCCGCGATCTGTTTCTTGAAACCGCCTGCCTGGAGCAGCACGTTCTCGGGCGGGACGTAGACATTGTCGAACCACGTCGTCACCCACTCTTCGCCGTTCATGAAGTACGAAGGCTTGCCCTGCTTCACCCCTTCGGCCTTGATCGGAATGAGCACCGAGCCGATCCCGCCGACACCCGGGCCGTAGCGCACGTAGACGACCATCACGTCGGCATACGACGCGTGGGTCGTGAACACTTTCTCGCCGCTCACGCGAAAGCCTGCGCCGTCGGGCGTCGCGGTGGTCTTGAGATCGGTCACGGCGGAGCCTGCTTCAGGCTCGGTCATGCCGACACAGATCACGCCTTCACCTGTGAGCAGGCGCTTCAGATAGCGCTGCTTCTGGTCGTCGGTCCCGTACTCGGCGAGCACGCGTATCGCGCCGAAGTTGCCCGCCTGGACGACGTCGGCGCTGCGCGGGCACACCTGCGCAACCGTTTCGATCGCGATGACCGCGTCCATGAGCGTGCCGCCCTGGCCGCCGTCTTTCTCGGGAATCGTGATACCGAGCAGGCCCTGTTCGGCCATGAGCTTCGCGACATCCCACGGATGCTCGGGGTTGTGAGCGCGTGCCAGCGCGCCTTCGCGCAGGTGACGCTCGGCGAAGCCGCGAACGGCGTCGCGAAAGGTTTCCTGGTCGGACGTGAGTTGGAAATTCATATGCTGGAATGGAGGGAGCGGGAGACCCCCATTCTAGCGGCGCAGGTCTACGCTCTCAACACGCGCGGCTTGAAGCCGCGAAGCTCGACGCTACGCCCGCAACAGCGGTCGCAGATTCCGCATGCTGGATACGTCTTCGAGCGTCCAGACCGTGTCGCACAGAAGCCGCGCGCGCTTCGCCCCGAGGATGGGCTTCATCAGGTGGAAGCATTTCTCGTCGACTTCGGCGCGGGTCATCGGGTTGTCCGACGTGCCGCGGACCGCTTTGACGTGATGGCGCAGGGTCTTGCCGTTCTTGAGCGTGAGCTCGACGATGCCCTGGCGCGAAGGCATCACTTTGGTGAGCGCATCGTCGCCGTAAAGCTCGATACGGCTGCGCAGCTCGAGCACTTTGCGCTCCTTCATGCGTTTCTCGTCGTGCGCCGACTCGAACGTGACGATCCCGTCGATCAGCATCACGGCGCACAGGTGCTGCAGGCAGATGTCCGGCATGTCGCGGTTGTTCACGGTGTTCGCGCCCTGGTGCGCGACCCGCACGACGAGCTTCTTCACGTCGTCGGCTTTGATTTTGTTCGTGCGGATGAGCTCGAGCAGCCCGTCGAGCGGCGCCTGGATCGGCGAGCCGACCGACCAGCGCTTGATGTTGGTGTTGATCACTTCGTAGGTTTCGCCCAGGCCTTCGATGAGGCGCTCGGGCTGCGGCGCCTTGCCGATGCGCTTGCTCTCGTCGTATGCGACGAAGAAGTTGCGCTCGCCCGAGAAGACGTCCTCGACGCCGCTAAAACCGTGCGCGACCATCGCGGCCGCGGCGACGCCGTTACGCGCCGGCATGCCGCCGAAGTCGAACGCTTTCTCGATGTGCTCCGCGTCGCGCATCCAGCACGAAATGCCCGAGGTCTGTTGCGCGGTGTAGGACAGGAGGTGGCGCACCTGGTCGTATTTGAGGCCTGCGATCGAGCCCGCTGCGGCTGCGGCGCCCCACATCGGGCCGAAGCTGTGGGTCGAGTGGCCGACTTCGCGAAAGTCGTAGGCGTGCAGCGCCATCGTCAGCCGGCAGCCGACGTCGTAGCCGAGCGCGACCGCGCGCAGGAACGCGTTGCCGCTCGCCTGCTCGCGCTCCGACATCGCGAGCGCCGCGGGGACGATGCCGCAGCCCGGGTGCGTGAGCGAAGGCGCGTGGGAATCATCGGTCTCGTCGGCGTGCGCGAGCATGCCGTTGGCGAGCGCCGCGTTCTCCGCGCTGGTGACGATGCGCGAGCCGATCACGGTCGATTCAGCCGTTCCGCCCTGCGTCTTGATGTACGAGATCGCCATCTCGCCGGGGCGCAGGCGCGAGCCCGAGACCATGGCGGCGATCGTGTCGAGCACGTGGTGCTTGGTCTTCTCGACGATCGGCTTGGGAAGCGGGCGCTTGCTCGTCTTCGAAATGTAATTCGCGAGCTCGTGCATGACCGGCGAGATCTCGGTCTTGCTGGTCTTTACTGCAGAAGCTTCGTTTTTCATTCCGTGAGAGGTCACCGATCAGCGGGGAACGGTTGCTCGCGCGAGCTCCCCTGCGTCTTCGAGCTCGGCGACGCGCCAGCAAAGCCCGATTACACGAGAGGCTTCGGCGGCACTCAATACACCGTCGGCGAGGCTGCGGAATTTGTCTTCGAGATCGCGGTCGCTCATCGGCCGTTCGACTGTGCCCAGCGCATGCTCGACGTGCTTCTCGAGCACCGTTCCATTGCGGAGCCGGAGTTTAACATGAGCCTCCAGCTTTCGCACCCGAGCGCTCGCCTCGATCGATACGCGATCGCGAACGCCGATGACCGTGGCATCGCGAACGACCGCGTCGCTGAACTGCGCTTCGCCTGCCGCGCCGTGCACCAGCGCGACCGCGGCGGCGTGGTAGATGCTGAACTTGCCTTCGAGGCCGTTTTGCGGCGTGCGGTTGCCGGTGAGCTCGGGTACGAGCAGGCTCGTCGCGAGCTCGACGCTTGCTATGTCGTCGGGCTCGAGGCCGTGCTCCCGCCGCAGCTGGATGCAGCCGTCGATCGCGGCGTGGACGACCAGACCGCACGCATACGGCTTGTACATGTTCTTCGAAAGCTCGTAGTGCTCGCCGAGCCCGGCCGTGATCACCGTCGGATCGAACTTCGTCGACATGACGTTCGCAAAACCTCGCGGCGCCTCGATCGCGCGTTCGGAGCTCGTGAAACCCTGCGCGGCGAGCAGCGCCGCGGTCATGCCGCCCTGCGCCGCGCGGCCCGGATGCAGGCTCTTGCACATGCTGCCGAACATTTCGCGCAGGCCGGAGGACTGGGTCGCCGCGATGCCGAGCGCCCACGCGGTGCGCTGCGGGTCGAGCCCGAGGAGCTTCGCCGTGGCCGCCGCGGCGCCGAAGACCCCCGCGGTGCCGGTGATGTGCCAGCCGATGTCGTAATGCTCGGGAAAGACCGAGAGGCCGATCCGCACTTCGGCTTCGACGCCGAGCACGAACGCGTGCACGAGGTCGCGGCCGCTCGTCTGCTTCCACTCGGCGTAGGCGAGCAGCGCCGGGAGCACCGGTGCGCTCGGATGCACCGCGCGCTGGTGGGTGTCGTCGAAATCGAGCACGTGGATGCTGATCCCGTTGACCAGCGCGGCGTTCAGCGCGTCGAGCCGCTCGGTGCGGCCGAGGATGGCCGCCTGCGGCGCGCCCGCGAAAGGCGTCACCGCCGTGAGCGCGGCTTCGACCGTCTCGTGCCTCGCGCTGCCGATCGCGCAGCCGAGCGCATTGAGCATCGCGCGCGACGCTTCGTGGCGGACTTCGGCGGGGATGTCCTCGTAGCGCGAGGCGACGAGGAATTCGGAGAGGGTGCGGGTGGGGTGGGTTGTCATCAGATCGAGGGCCGCATCAGATCAAAGCATTAACGCGAAGGACGCGAAGGAAAAACGAAGGACGCGAAGGAAGGCAAGAAACGAGTTAGAACGACTATATAGGGACGGCAAAAACCGACATATTTTTTTGCCCTTTGGTTTTCCTTCGCGTCCTTTGCGTCCTTCGCGTTAAAGCTGTGCTCCAGGGCTATTCCACCTTCGCGTCCTTCGCCTTAAGGCTGTGCTCCAGGGCTATTCCACCTTGGCGCCCGACGCTCGGACCACCTTTCCCCACTTCGCCACTTCCGACCGGATGTACGTGCCGACCTGCTGCGGCGTGCCCGAGAGCGGCTCGCCGCCTTGTGCGACGATTTTCTCGCGCACGTCGGGCATCTGGACGACTTTCGCCACAGCGCCGTTGATCCGCGTGATCACTTCGCGCGGCGTGCCCGCCGGCGCGAGCAGCGCGAACCACGTGCCCGATTCAAAACCGGGATACGACTCCGCGATCGTCGGCAGGTTCGGCGTGCCCGGGCTGCGCTTCGCGCTCGTGACCCCGAGGGCTCGCAGGCGCTGGGTCTGCACGTGCGGCAGCACAGAGAGGCTGTTCGCGAACATGAAAGTGATGTTGCCGGAGAGGAGGTCGGTCACCGCCGGCGGCGTGCCTTTGTAAGGCACGTGGACGATGTCGATCCCGGTCTGGAGCTTGAGCATCTCGGTCGTCAGATGAGGCGAGCTGCCGTTGCCGGTCGAGCCGTAGGTGAGCTGCCCGGGTTTCGATTTCGCGAGCGCGACCAGGTCTTTCACGTTCTTCGCCGGGAGCGACGGATGCACCACGAGCATGAAAGGCACGCCCGCCATCAGCGCGATCGGCTCGAAATCCTTCACCAGGTCGTAGGAGAGCTTCGTATAGAGGGTCTGGCTGATCGCGGACGAAGCCGGTGCGGTGAGCAACGTATAACCGTCGGCGGGCGAGCGCGCGGCCACTTCGGCGCCGATGTTGCCGGCCGCGCCTGCGCGATTGTCGACGATGACCGGCTGGCCCAGCGCTTCGCCGAGCCTGGGCGCGACCAGACGCGTCGTGATGTCGGCGCCGGAACCCGGCGGGAACGGGACGATGATGCGAACGGTCTTCGCGGGATATACGGTTTGCGCGGCGGCGATCGGCGACAGGGCTGCAGCAAACAACAGAGCGGATTTCGCCATGAGCGCGCGACTGACCACGGTGATTCTCCTCGGGGGCGCCGGATTCTAGCATGCACCTACGCGGGGAGGCCGCGACGCGGACCCGCTGCTAGAATACGCGCTTCTTTCAGGAGCACTCGGTGAAGAAGGCGCTGGTGGGAATCGCGATGGGAAGCCAAAGCGACTGGAACGTGATGCAGCACGCGGCGCAGCAGCTCGACGACTTCGGCGTGACGTACGAAGCGCGGATCGTCTCTGCGCATCGAACCCCGGACCTCCTGTACGAGTACGCCGAAGCCGCTGCGGGTCGCGGCTTCAAATGCATCATCGCGGGCGCCGGCGGCTCTGCGCACCTGCCCGGGATGCTCGCGGCAAAGACGATCGTGCCGGTGCTCGGCGTGCCGGTGCCGACGCGCAACCTCAAAGGGCTCGATTCGCTGCTCTCGATCGTGCAGATGCCCAAAGGCGTCCCCGTCGCGACTTTCGCTGTCGGCGAAGCCGGTGCGGCGAACGCCGGACTCTTTGCCGTCGCGCTGCTCGCTCGCGACGACGAGCGTCTCGCGGCCAGGCTCGACGCTTTCCGCAGGAAACAGGCGCGCACCGTGCGCGCGATGAAATTGCCGAAGTGATGTTTTTCCCTGACGCGATGCTCGGCATGCTCGGCGGAGGGCAGCTCGGGCGCATGTTCACGCTCGCCGCGCACAGCATGGGTTACCGCGTCGCGGTGCTCGATCCCGATTCGCGATCGCCGGCGGGCGCGATCGCCGACGTGCACCTCAAAGCCGCGTACCAGGACCGCGAAGCGCTGCAGCACCTCGCCGACACCTGCGTCGCGGTCACCACCGAATTCGAGAACGTTCCCGCCGACAGCCTGCGCCGGCTCGCCGCGCACTGCACCGTGCGGCCCACCGGCGACAGCGTGGCGGTCGCGCAGGACCGCATCCGCGAGAAGCGCTTCCTCACCGAGAACGGTTTCGAAGTCGCGCCTTACATCGCGATCGAGCGTGCGGAAGATTGCGATCGCATCGAAGCGGCGCTGCTGCCGGGAATACTGAAGCGCGCGCGCTTCGGCTACGACGGCAAAGGCCAGGCGCGCGTTGCGAGCGTCGAAGAAGTGCGCGCGGCGTATGTCGCCCTCGGGTCGGAAGCGTGCGTGCTCGAAAAGCGGGTGTCCCTCGCGTGCGAAGTGAGCGTAGTGGCGGCGCGTGGCGCAGACGGCGCGACCCGCAGCTTTCCGGTGGCCGAGAACCAGCATCGCGACGGCATACTCGATGTCAGCATCGTGCCTGCGCGCGTGAGCGCCGAGCTCGCGCACAGGGCGGAAGCCGCGGCCCAGGCGGTCGCGGTCAAGCTCGACTACCGCGGCGTGCTCGCGGTCGAGTTTTTCGTCACCACTGACGGTGCGCTCCTCGTGAACGAGATTGCGCCGCGCCCGCACAACAGCGGCCATTACACGATCGACGCGTGCACGACCTCGCAGTTCGAGCAGCAGGTGCGTACCCTGTGCGGGCTACCGCTCGGCGACACGCGGCTGCTGTCGCCCGTCGTCATGGTCAACCTGCTCGGCGATGTCTGGCAGGGCGGCCAGCCCGCGTGGGACGCGGTGTTCGGCTGCCCCGACGCGAAGCTGCACCTCTACGGCAAGCATGAAGCGCGTCGCGGGCGCAAAATGGGTCACTACACCGTGCTCGGCGCCGATGCCGACGACGCGCTCGCCAAAGCGCTCGCGATCCGCGCCCGTTTGAGCCCCGATTTCAATCTAGAGTCCGCGTAATGAGCAACGCCCCTTTGCTGCAATCGAATTTGAAGAGCCTGCCTTTCCTGCATCGCGGCAAGGTTCGCGACATCTACGCGGTCGGCGACGACCAGCTCCTGATCGTGCAGAGCGATCGCCTCTCGGCTTTCGACGTGATACTGCCGACGCCGATACCGGGCAAAGGCGAGGTCCTGACCGAGCTTTCGAACTTCTGGTTCGAGAAGCTGAAGGACGTGGTGCCGAACCACCTGACGGGCATCGATCCATCATCTGTGGTCGCTCCGAATGAGCGATCGCAGATCGAAGGCCGCGCGATGGTCGTTCGGAAGCTCACGCCGCTGCTCGTCGAAGCGGTCGTGCGCGGTTATCTCATCGGGTCGGGCTGGAAGGATTACCAGGAGACCGGTGCGGTCTGCGGCATCCAGCTCCCACCGGGATTGGAGCAGGCGCAGAAGCTCCCCAAGCCGATCTTCACGCCGGCGTCGAAAGCCCCTGCGGGGCAGCACGACGAGAACATCACGTACGCCGAAGTCGAGCAGCTCGTCGGCGCCGACATGGCGGCGCGCGTTCGCGACGTCTCGATCGCCCTCTACAAGCGGGCCGCGGAATTCGCGGCGCAACGGGGCATCATCATCGCGGATACCAAGTTCGAGTTCGGCACCGACGATCAAGGCGAGCTCGTCCTGATCGACGAAGCGCTCACCCCGGACTCCTCGCGCTTCTGGCCCGCCGCCGAATACCGCACCGGAATCAGCCCCCCGAGCTTCGACAAACAATTCGTTCGCGACTGGCTCGAAACCCAGCCGTGGAACAAGAAAGCCCCCGCTCCCGCGCTTCCCCCGGACGTGCTCGCGCAGACGGCTGACAAGTATCGCGAGGCGTTGAGGTTGCTGAAGCAATAAATAGCCTCGAAGCAGGTCCAGAGCCTTAACGCGAAGGACGCGAAGGACGCGAAGGAAAAACGAAGGAAAGAAGGAAAGCAAAGGAAGCTCGTCGCACGCCCACAGGTGTCATCGCGAGGAGCCGCGCCAGCGCGACGCGACGATCCCGTGGCGCACGGCAAGCCGCCTGGAAGTGTTTACGAGCGCCT
>JAQGNC010000147.1 GCA_028292065.1 Betaproteobacteria bacterium | reverse complement strand
GTGTAAGTCGAGTGATAGATCGGATCGCGGCGGCTCGTCATGCGCTCGACGGTGAACACCGGAAAGCGCTCCTGCTCGTTGTAATAGCCGGTGTGGTCGCCGAAAGGGCCTTCGAGCGCGGTCTCGCCGGGGTGGATGTGCCCTTCGAGCACGATCTCGGCGGTCGCAGGCACGTAGAGGTCGTGCAGCGTGCACTTCGCTATTTCGGTCTTGGCGCCGCGCAGGAGTCCCGCGAACTGGTATTCGCTCAGCGTATCGGGCACCGGCGTCACCGCGCCGAGCATCGTCGCGGGATCGGCGCCGAGCGCGACCGTCACGGGAAAAGGCTCGCGCGGGTGCGCGAGGCTGTGATCGCGATAGTCGAGCGCGCCGCCGCGGTGGGCGAGCCAGCGCATGATGAGCTTGTTGCGGCCGATCACCTGCTGGCGGTAGATGCCGAGGTTCTGGCGCTTCTTGTGCGGGCCGCGAGTGACCGTGAGCCCCCACGTGACGAGCGGGCCTGCGTCGTTCGGCCAGCACGTCTGTATCGGAAGCGCGGCGAGGTCGACTTCCTCGCCGGTCGCGACGACCTCCTGGCACGGCGCATCGCGCACGATCCGCGGCTCCATCGTCCACACCTGCTTCAGGAGCGGGAGCTTGTCCCACGCGTCGCGCCAGCCTTTGGGCGGCTCGGGCTCCTTGAGGTAAGCGAGGAGCTGGCCGAGCTCGCGCAGCGCTTCCACGTTCTCGCGCCCCATTGCCAGCGCGACGCGGCGGGTGGTGCCGAACAGGTTGGCGAGCACCGGCACCGAATGGCCTTTGGGCTTTTCGAAGAGCAGCGCGGGGCCGCCTGCGCGCAGCACGCGGTCGCAGATCTCGGTCATCTCGAGGTGGGGATCGACTTCCGCCGCGACGCGCTTCAGCTCACCCAGGGCTTCGAGCTGTGCCAGAAAATCGCGCAGGTCGGCGTACTTCAAAGCCATCCGAGCCTTTGCCGAAAAAGCAGATCCCCGGCGAGACCCGCGAAAACCGCGAAGCCGACCCAGTTGTTCATGAGGAAAGCCTTGAAGCACTTGTCGCGCTCACGGGTGCGGATGAGGGCGTACTGCCGGTACGCGAGATACGCCGCGACCGCGAGGCCGACGAAGTACAGGGTCCCGAGCAACTGCCACCGCCCGACGATCGCCATCAGGGCGATGAAGATCGCCTGGCACGCCATCACCGCGGCGACGTCGTGCCGCCCGAGGAGGATCGCCGAAGACTTGACCCCGATGCGGATGTCGTCGTCGCGATCGACCATCGCATACTCGGTGTCGTAGGCGATCGCCCAGAAGACGTTGGCGATCAGCAGCACCCACACCACCGGCACGAGCTTGCCGTATTGCGCCGCGTACCCCATCGGGATCGAAAAACCGAAAGCGACCCCGAGCCACGCCTGCGGGAAGGAGAACCCGCGCTTCAGAAACGGGTAGATGACCGCGAGCGCGAGCGCGACGAACGACAGCATGATCGTGAGCTCGTTGGTGTAGAGCACGAGTCCGAAGGAGACGAGGACGAGCACCGCCGCGAGCGCGAGCGCTTCCTTCGGCGCGATCACGCGGGCGGCGAGCGGGCGGTCACGCGTGCGCTCGACGTGCGGGTCGAAGTTGCGGTCGGCGTAGTCGTTGATCACGCATCCTGCCGAGCGCATGAGCACGGTGCCGGTGACGAAGATCGCCAGCAGGTCGAGATCGGGAATGTCGAAAGCGGCGAACCAGAGCCCCCACAGCGCGGGCCACAGCAGCAGGAGCATGCCGATCGGCTTGTCGAGCCGCATCAGCCGTTCGTAGGCGTCGAGCCTTTCGACGAGCGTCATAAACGAAGTATCTCCGGCAGAAAGACTTCGGTGACGAGTATAGGCGAATCATGCAGGCGGAATAACGAGCGGCGCGCCCATAACGTGCGCGGCGACTCGGGCGTGTTCATGCCGTGGCGCTTCAATCGCCTTTGCAGCTCGTGATGCCAGTTGATCTTGCGGCTGCGCAGGGGATGGCGCTCGATACGCGGGTCGGCGAAGAGCGCCGCACCGAGCGGCCGGTTGCCGAGCTTGGCCACGCTGCGCCACGTGCCGCAGAGATCGTGCGGATCGAGCACGGTGTGCGCGAACACCAGCGGCGTGTCGCCGCAGCACAGGAAAATCTCGCGCACGAGCACCCGCGCCCGGCCGCGATGCGCGAAGACGAAGCGCTCGTCGCGATCGGGCCTGCGCAGCCCCTGGAAGACGACCTTCACCCACACGCCGGGACAGCGCGCCTTGATGCGCGCGGTGAGCGATCCGGGGTCGGTCAGCCACGGACGATAGCGTCCGGCTGCAGCCGGGGCAGGCTGCCAGAAAGTGTCGCGGGGGGTGGGTGTCACGGGAGCTTGAATTATAAGCGATGAGGACTCGCTGCAGTTCCTCTGCGCTAGGAACTACCGACACTGTCATCGCGAGGAGCAGCGCGACGTGGCGATCTCGTGGCGCACGAAAAGCTGCGAGCGCCTCGCGATTGCGCAGTCTGTCCTGAGCCCCGCCGAAGGGTCACCCTGTTCCTCGCAATGACTTTGCGCGCTACACCTTGAGGAGCTCGTGCTTGTCGCCGAGCCATCTCGCCAGATGCGCGTGCGCCGCGTCGGGTTCGTCGCGCAGCAGGCGCTCGGCGGTGTCGCGCGCGGCGTCGAGGATGTCGAGGTCCAGCGCGAGGTCGGCGAAGCGCAGCATCGGCACGCCGCTCTGGCGCGCGCCGAGGAGCTCGCCCGGGCCGCGGATGCGCAAGTCGTGGCGCGCCACTTCGAAGCCGTCGTTGTTCTCGTAGATGATCTTCAGGCGCTCGCGCGCGGTCGGGCCCAGCGGCTTCTGGTAGAGCAGGATGCACGTGCTGTGCGCCGCGCCGCGGCCGACGCGGCCTCGCAGCTGGTGGAGCTGCGAGAGCCCCATGCGCTCGGCGTGCTCGATCACCATCAGGCTCGCGTTGGCCACGTCGACGCCGACTTCGATCACCGTCGTCGCGACCAGGAGCTGGATCTCGCCGCGCTGGAACGCCGCCATCACCGCGCTTTTTTCATCGCTTTTGAGGCGTCCGTGGATCAGTCCGGCCTTGAGCTCGGGAAAAGCGGCTTGCACGGTCTCGTAAGTCTCGAGCGCGGTCTTGAGCTGCAGGGTTTCCGATTCTTCGATGAGCGGGCAGACCCAGTACGCCTGGCACCCGGTCATGCACGCGTCTCGAACGCGCTGGACGACTTCGTCGCGCCGCTCGTCCGCCACGAGCCGCGTCGCGACCGGAGTGCGTCCCGGCGGCAGCTCGTCGATGACCGACACGTCGAGGTCGGCGTAATAGCTCATCGCGAGCGTGCGCGGGATCGGCGTCGCGCTCATCATGAGCTGGTGCGGCTGCGAGCGCCGGCCTTGTCGTATGCCTTTCATGCGCAGCGCGAGGCGCTGGTGAACGCCGAAGCGGTGCTGCTCGTCGACGATCGCGAGTGCGAGGTTGTCGAACTGCACCTCGTCTTCGAAAAGCGCGTGGGTGCCCACCGCCACCTGCGTCTGGCCGCTCGCGATCGCCTCCAGCGCGGCGTGCTTCTCGCGCTTGCGCAAGCCTCCCGCGACCCACGTCACGGTGAGCCCGATCGGCTCGAGCCACCCGGAGAACTTGCGGTAGTGCTGCTCGGCGAGGATCTCGGTCGGCGCCATGATCGCCACCTGCGCGCCGTTCTCGACCGCCTGCAGTCCCGCCAGCGCCGCGACGATCGTCTTGCCGCTGCCCACGTCGCCCTGCAGCAGGCGCTGCATCGGGTACGGCTGCGAGAGATCGCGCTCGACCTCATTGAGCGCGCGCTGCTGCGCCGCGGTCAGCCCGAATGGCAGCGACGAGAGCAGGCGCTGCGTGAGCGTGCGTAGCGGGCGCAGCGCCGGCGCATCCGCCGCTTTGCGCTTGCTGTAGTGCATGCGCATCGAGAGCTGCTGCGCGAGGAGCTCGTCGAACTTGATGCGCCGCCACGCGGGATGCTCGCGCGCCTGCAGGTCGTCGAGCTGCACGTCGGGCGACGGCCGGTGCAGGAATTTCACCGCCTCGTCGAAGCGCGGCAGGCGCAGCGCGGCGATCAAAGAGAGCGGCAGGGTGTCGGTGAGATCGCATTCGTCGAGCGCGCGCTCGATCGAGCGGCGCAGGGTCTCCTGGCCGAGGCCCGCGGTCGTCGGATACACCGGCGTCAGCGCTTTGGCGACCGGCGCTTCCTCGCGAACATTTTTCACCCGCGGGTGGACCATCTCGGGTCCGAAGAACCCGTGCCTCACCTCGCCGAACGCGCGCACGAGCGAGCCCGGTGCGAGCTGCTTCGCCAGGCTGGGGTAGAAGTTGAGGAAACGCAGGGTGAGCACCCCGCTGCCGTCCTCGATGTGGCACACGAGCTGGCGGCGCGGCCGGTACTTCACGTCGCATTCGACCACTCGGCCTTCGATCAGCACGTCCTGCGCCGAAGGCGCGTCGCTGATCGGATGGACGTGAGTCTCGTCGTCGTAGCGCAGCGGCAGGTGCAGGACGAGATCGAAAGGGCGCGTGATGCCGAGCCTGGCGAGCTTGTCGAGGGTCGCTTTCTGCACGCCGGTGAAGCCGTACGGCGCCGGCGGCGAGGCTGCGGTCGTGCTGTGGTCCGTGTTCTCGTCTGCCGCACGCTTCCCTGCGGCGAGGCCCTCTGCGCGGGCGGAGGATGGCCGCGCGAGCGCCGCGCGCTTCTTTACGGCGCGCGGCATGAGGTCGGATCGTCGGGAGCGAGGGGGCGATTTTTCACCGTGCTATGATGAAGCGGCCCCGTCAAAGTTTCAAATGCATCACGTCGAAGCTCGCTGCGAGCGTCTGTCATCGACATCCCCGGTCCGCTTGATTCCTTCGCTGATGTCCACGCCTCACCCCGCCTGATGGCCGGCCGCCTCATCGATAACCTGCTCGCTATGCTCGGCAAGGGGCGGGACGACGCGCTGCTGCGCTACAGCCTAGGCAACGAATACCTCAAGAACGAAGACGCCGCGGCGGCGATTCCCCATCTGCACGCAGCGGTCGTTCACGACCCGGGTTACTCGGCTGCGTGGAAGCTCCTCGGCAAGGCGCTCGAAGCGACCGGTGCGCTGAACGAGGCGCTCGACGCTTATCGGGAAGGGGTCGCGGTCGCGGAGCGCAAAGGCGACAAGCAGGCGGCGAAAGAGATGAGCGTCTTCGCGCGGCGGGTCGAGCGGAGGTTGAGGGATATACCCTGAGATCCAAAGCAGGAACGCGAAGGACGCGAAGGTAAAAAAGCAGGGACGCAAAGGAGTTCTATATAAAAAACCTTCGGCCTTCTTTGCGCGCGGGAAATCTACTGATCCGTCATTCCGGACGCGCGCGAGCGCAGGTGGTCCGGAATCCATTTTAAACCGTACGTCGAAATGGACCGGTGTGCGCCGGACGTAAGGTCACAAAACAGTTGGATGAAGCGCCTGGCGTCCTTGCTTCTTCCTTTGCGTCCTTCTTTCCTGCTTTTCAGCCCTGCTTTTCAGCCCTTCTTTCCTGCTCCTGAGCTCACGACGGCAGCTCGAGGACGTACTTCGACAGGATGTTGCGCTGGATCTCGCTCGATCCGCCGTAGATCGTCGAAGGCCTCGCGTAGTAGAAAGGCGCCAGGAAATCGATCTCCGCCCCGTTGATGTCGTGCGCGCCTTCGATCACGCCGTCTTCGGCGCCGGTCTCGACGAGCAGGTCGGTCAGGCGCTGCCACGCTTCCATCGCCCAGATTTTCAGTGACGACACATCGTGCCCGAGCGGCTCGCCGCGCTTGACCTGCTCGACGTAGCGGCCGTAAAGCGACGCGAGGTCTTCGAGGTCGAGCTTGATCGCGATGAAGCGGTCGACGAAACCGGCGTCGTCGAGCAGGCCCTTCGCGCGCGCGAGCATCTCGAGGCGCATCAGCGCGTATTGCGGCCGCCGCGGGCTGCCGATGTTCAGGCGCTCGAAACCGAGCAGGGCTTTGGCGACCGTCCAGCCTTCGTTCAGGCCGCCGACGAGCGTGTCGCGCGGCACGCGAACGTTGTCGAAGAACACTTCGCAGAACTCATCGTGGCCGGCGATGTTGCGGATCGGCCGGATGGTGATGCCGGGTGTGGTCGCATCGACGAGCAGGAAGCTGATGCCTTTCTGCTTCTTCGCCTCGCGGTCGGTGCGCACGAGCAGGTAGATGTGCGTGGAATCGTGCGCGAGGGTCGTCCAGATCTTCTGGCCGTTGATGACGAAGTCGTCGCCGTCGACGACCGCGAGGGTCTGCAGGTTCGCGAGATCGGAGCCTGCGTTCGGCTCGGAATAGCCTTGCGACCAGATGATCTCGCCCGATGCGGTGCGCGGCAGGAAGTAGTCTTTCTGCGCGTCGGTGCCGTATTTCATGAGGATCGGGCCGACTTGCGTGATGCCCTGGTCGGCGGCGCGGGCGACGCCGTGACGCTCCATCTCCTCGAGATAGATCACCATCTTGCCGGGATCGAGCGCCATGCCGCCCCACTCGCGAGGCCAGTTCGGCGCGACCCAGCCGTGCTCGTAGAGGGTGTTCCACCACTCGCGAATCTCGGACATGCGCACCCGCCTCGGCAGGAAACGCAGCGCCTGCGGGTAACGCGCCTCGACGAACGCGCGGACCCGCATGCGAAAGTCGTCGTCGGCGAGCGCGTTGTAGTCGATGTCTGCCATTGATCCTTTACGCCTCCGCTTTCAGCGCGAGCGCCGCGTAGCGCCTGCGATGCTGGGTGCTGTTGCCGAGCCACGCCGCGAGCACCAGTGCGCGCTTCAGATACAGCCCGGCGTCGTATTCGTCGGTGAAACCGATCGCGCCGTGGATCTGTATCGCTTCGCGGGTGATGCGCACCGCGGCATCCGAGCAGCGCGCTTTGAGACGGCTCGCGATCGCCTCGCGAGTGGGCGCGTCCGGCCCTGCATCGAGCGCCCGGAGGCTGTCGTCGAGGACGGCTGACGCGAGCTGCTGCTGGATGTAGAGGTCCACAGCGCGATGCTGCAGCGCCTGGAAGCTCCCGATCGGTTTGCCGAACTGCACTCGGGTCTTCATGTAGTCGACGCTCATTTCGAGCGCGCGGCTCATCACGCCGTAGAGCTCCGCGCCGGCGATCGCGCGTGCGCGGTCGAGCGCGCTCGCCAGCGCCTCGGCCGCGGCCTCGCCGACTGCCGCGACTTTCTCGCGCGGCAGGAGCGCATCGTCGAGCGCGAGGGTCCCGAAATGGCGCCCGTCGGCGATCGCTGCGAGCTCGAGCGACACGCCCGGCGCATCGCGCTCGACGATCCCGAGCACGAGCCCTTCGTCCGATCGGGCCGCGACGACGTAAGCGTCCGCTCCCGCGGCGCCGCTCACGTAGCGCTTGGTCCCGTTGAGCCGGTAACCGCCTTCGAAAGGCGTCGCACGCGCGGCGATGTGGTTGCCGTCGAGCGCGCCGGCCTCTTCCTGCCACGCCAGTGCAGCGATGCGCTCGCCGCCGGCGATCGCAGGCAACAGCGCGCGCTTGAGCGCTTCGTTGTCGCTCGCGGCGATCGCGCCCGCGGCGAGCACCGCGCACGCCGTATAGGGTTCCGGCGCCAGCGCCCGGCCGAGCCCTTCCGCGACGATCGCCGTCTCGGCAAGGCCGAGACCCATGCCGCCGTACGCTTCCGGAATCGAAATGCCGAGCCACCCGAGCTCCGCCATCTGCCGCCACACCGCGCGGTCGTACTCCCCCGGAGTTCCCCGCAGCGCGCGCACACGCCCGATGGTCATCCCGCGCCCGATGAAATCGGCGACGCTGTCTTTGAGTAATGCGGCGTGTTCTGAAACCATAGATGAGAGTTGTACCACGAGCCCGGAAGAAGGGTCCCCTCCCCTTCAGGGCGAGGGACAGGGGTGGGTTCTATTCGCTTACCGAGTGCTCAAAACGCCGCCGCCCTCACCTCGTGCAAATCAGTCTCCCCCGTCAGGCACTTCTCGATCCCGTCCTGCTTGAGCGTGAGCATGCCGTTGCGCAGCGCATAACCGCGCAGCTCGGCCGCCGACGCGCGCCGCAGCATCATCTGGCGCATGTCGGGCGTCACGATGAGGAGCTCGAAGAGACCGATGCGCCCGCGGTACCCGGTGCGCCGGCAGAAGTCGCAGCCTTTTGCGTCGTGCATGACGATGCGCTCGCCGAAGCGCGAGTTCCAGCGCGCGATCACTTCGTCGGGAACGAGGTCGGTGTCGAAACAGAACTCCTCGGCCATCATCTCGATCTCCCCGGTTTTGGGCGGACGCTTCACGCGGCAGCGCATGCACAGGCGCCGCGCCAGACGCTGCGCGAGCACCGCGAGCAGCGAATCGCTGAAGCTGAAAGGGTCGATCCCCATGTCGAGCAGCCGCACCACGGTCTCCGGTGCGCTGTTGGTGTGCAGCGTGGACATGACCAGGTGGCCGGTGAGGGAGGCTTCGACCGCGATGCCGGCGGTCTCCTGGTCGCGCATCTCGCCGACCATGATCACGTCGGGATCGGCCCGCAGGAACGCGCGCATCACCGTCGCGAAATCCCAGCCGATCTTGGTATTGACCTGCACCTGCCGCAGGCCCGACTGGGTGATCTCGATCGGGTTCTCGGCGGTCCAGATCTTGGTTCCGGGCTCGTTGATCTCGCTGACCAGCGAATGCAGCGTCGTCGTCTTGCCGGAACCGGTCGGCCCTGCCGCGAGGATGAGCCCGTAGGGCTTGCGGATGAGCTGGCGGATCTGCTTCATCTGGTCGTCGCTCAGGCCGAGCTTGACGACCGGAAGCGCCTCGCTCGCGCTCAAAAGCCGCATCACGATGTCTTCGAGGCCGTCGCGGGTCGGGACCGTCACCACCCGCAGCTCGAGCTCGAGGGGCGCGAACTCGTGGAAGTTGATGCGACCGTCCTGCGAACGCCGGCGCTCCGAAATGTCCAGATTCGCCATGATCTTCAGGCGCGAGATCGTCGCCGCACGGAAGTTGTAAGGCAGCCGCAGGTATTCGGAGAGCACGCCGTCGTTCCTGAACCGGATGACGACGCTCTCGCGCCCGCGGTTCGCTTCGACGTGGATGTCCGACGCTTCGGACGAGTGCGCGTCGGTGATGATCTTGTTCACCAGGCGCACCAGAGTGCTGTCGGTTTCCTTGATCGCCTCGTCTTTGGAGTCCTGGTCGTGCCGCAGTTCCTCGCGCAGCTGGCGCGCGATCGCCTGGATTTCGTGCCGCTCGGTCGGCCCGCCGAAGTAGGTGACGATGACGCGCTCGATCTCCTCCACGTTCGCCATCACCGGCAGCACCTGGCCTTGCGTGAAGAAGCGCACCCGCTCGATCGTTTCACTCGAGAGCGGGTCGGGCATCGCGATCGCGAGGCGCCCGTCGATGTAGCACAGCGGAACGATCGCGCTCTTGCGCACCAGCTCCTCGGGCAGCACTTTGAGCACGCGGGGCTCGATCGTGAAGCGCGTGAGATCGACGAACGGGATGCCGAGCTTCTGGCACAGCACCAGGTCGAGCTGCTCGCGGGTCAGGAACGCGAGCTCGACGAGGATCTCGCCGAGGTGCTTCTTTTCATTGGCCTGCTGGAACTGGAGCGCGACCCCGAGCTGCTCGGGCGTGAGCATCTTCATCTCGACGAGCAGATCGCCGAGCTTCATCACCGGCATGGTGCGCTTGGCCGCGAAAGCGTCGTACAGCCCCGCGACATCGCAGATTTTCTCGGGTACGAGCCGACCCGGCCGCTCCTCGAGCCTGATGCCTTCGAGATTCACAGGTGCTGATTCGAGCTTGTCCACGCAGGGCTCCGGCAGAGATGTCTTGCCGCGTATCTAACGCGCAGGCCCGGTCCAAGTCAAACAGCGCAAACCGCGGACAAACAAAAGGGCCGGCGCTTCGGCGCCGGCCTTGATGTCTGGTGGAGTGGAGGAGGATCGAACTCCCGACCTCCGCATTGCGAACGCGGCGCTCTCCCAGCTGAGCTACCACCCCATTAAGAGGGTCGTATTCTACCGTACGTCGGCGTCCGAAAAAAGTGGAAGTGTGGAGGCGGCGCGGAACATCACGCAGCCTTGCGCTCGCGGCGATACGCCCACGTGATGAGGCCGATACCGACCGCGATCATCGGCAGCGAGAGCCACTGGCCCATCGTCATTCCGAGTGCGAGCACGCCGAGGTAGCTGTCGGGCTCACGGGTGAATTCGACGATGAAGCGAAAACAGCCGTAGCCGATCAGGAACATTCCCGAGATCGCGCCGCGGGGTCGCGGCTTCATCGAGTACACGCGCAGCAGCAGGAAAAGCGCGATGCCTTCGAGCGCGAACTCGTAAAGCTGAGACGGGTGGCGCGGGAGGTTGTCGACGTTCGGGAAGACCATCGCCCACGGCACGTCGGTCGGACGCCCCCACAGCTCCGCGTTGATGAAGTTGCCCAGGCGCCCCGCTGCGAGCCCGAGCGGCACGAGCGGCGCGATGAAGTCGGTGACCGCGAGCCAGTCCTGGCGCCGCGAGCGCGCGAACAGCCACAGCGCGAAGATCACCCCGAGCATGCCCCCGTGAAAAGACATGCCGCCCTCCCACACGTAGAAGATCTTCCACGGCTCGGCCAGGTAATCGGAGAACTTGTAGAAGAGGACGTAACCGAAGCGCCCGCCCAGGATGGTGCCGAGGATGCCGTAGAAGAGCGCGTCTTCGAGATCCTTGCGGGTCCACACGCCAGGATGCTGCGCGATGCGCCGCGTGCCGACCCACCACACGAGCGCGAAAGCGACGAGGTACATGAGGCCGTACCAGCGGATCGCGAGAGGACCGAGATGCACTGCGATCGGGTCGAACTGGGGATGGACGAGCATGAGCGGGGAAAGTGATGCGCTACAATGACCGGCTCATTATAAGACGCTTTCCCGAGAGGTACTTACAGATGGCCCTGAACAAACGCAGCCAGCTCATCACGCAGGGTGTCGCGCGCTCTCCCAACCGCGCGATGCTGCGCGCCGTCGGCTTCGGCGACAACGATTTCGTGAAGCCGATCATCGGCGTGGCCAATGGGCACTCGACGATGAACCCCTGCAACGCCGGCATACAGCCGCTCGTCGACCGCGCGACGATCGCTTTGCGCGAGGCCGGCGCCATGCCGCAGATGTTCGGCGTGCCGACGATCACCGACGGCATCGGCATGGGCACCGAAGCGATGAAGTACTCGCTGGTCTCGCGCGAAGTGATCGCGGACTGCATCGAGACTTCGGTCAACGGCCAGGCGATGGACGGCGTGCTGGTGTGCGGCGGCTGCGACAAGAACATGCCCGGCGGCATGATGGGCATGCTGCGAGTGAACGTTCCCGCCATCTACGTCTACGCGGGAACGATCAAGCCCGGCCGCTGGAAAGGCCAGGATCTCACGATCGTCAGCGCGTTCGAAGCGGTCGGCGCGTTCGCGGCGGGCAAGATGAGCGAAGAGGATTTCATCGGGATCGAGAAGAACGCGTGCCCGAGCGTCGGCGCGTGCGGCGGGATGTATACCGCCAACACGATGTCGTCGTCGTTCGAAGCGCTCGGGATGAGTCTCCTCGGTTCCTCACAGCTCGCCTCTCCCGATCCGGAGAAAGCCGATTCGGCGCAGGCGTCGGCCAAAGTGCTCGTCGAAGCGGTCAAGAACCAGATCAAGCCTCGCGACATCGTCACGCGCAAGTCGATCGAGAACGCGGTCGCGCTCATCATGGCGACCGGCGGCTCGACCAATGCGGTGCTGCATTACCTGGCGATCGCCCACGCCGCGGGCGTGAAGTGGTCGATCGACGATTTCGAGCGCATCCGCCGCAAAGTGCCGGTGCTCTGCAACCTCAAGCCTTCGGGCCAGTACGTCGCGGTCGATTTCGATCGCGCCGGCGGCGTGCCTCAGGTGTTGAAGATGCTGCTCGAGCACGGACTGCTCAACGGCGACTGCATGACGATCACCGGGAAGACCCTCGCGCAGGAGCTGAAGAACATTCCGAAAGAGCCTCGCGCCGACCAGGACGTCATCCGCCCGTGGTCGAACCCGATGTACGCCCAGGGCCATCTCGCGATCCTCAAAGGCAACCTCGCGCCCGAAGGCTGCGTCGCGAAGATCACCGGTTTGAAGTCGCCGAAGATCACCGGCCCCGCACGTGTTTTCAATTCCGAAAACGAGTGCATGAAAGCGATCATGGCGAAGAAGATCAAGGCCGGCGACGTGATCGTCATCCGCTACGAAGGACCCAAAGGCGGTCCGGGGATGCAGGAGATGCTCGCGCCGACCGCGGCGCTGATCGGCCAGGGACTGGGAGAGTCGGTCGGTCTCATCACCGACGGGCGTTTCTCAGGCGGCACGTGGGGCATGGTCGTGGGTCACGTCGCGCCCGAAGCCTACGTCGGCGGCGTCATTGCGCTCGTGGAGAACGGCGATTCGATCACGATCGACGCCACCAAGCGCTCGATTGAGCTCAACGTGAGCGATCGCGAGCTCGCGAAGCGCAGGAAGCTCTGGACCCCGCCGAAGCCCAAGTA
>JAQGNC010000145.1 GCA_028292065.1 Betaproteobacteria bacterium | reverse complement strand
AGCGTTGTCACCGTGGTCGGCGTGTCCGGCACGATCGAAGTGGTCGACTCCGAAAGCGCGACCGGAGAAGCGCTCGCGCAGACCTACGCGCAATCGATGCTCATCGCGGGCAACGTCGGCAGCTCGGGATTGCTCGGCGGCGGCGAGCCGCTGATCGTGATGCCGCCGGAGCACGCGGAGGTTTTCGGGCGCAGCGGTTTCACCAAGCAGCAGACGAAAGCGGCGATCCACGAGCGCGCGCGGCTGGCGATCGATCGCCTCGCGCCGCCGCTGCGCGCGCGAGCGGTAGCGAGCGGCGCTGCGGTCGATGGTTATCTACGGGTGTCCGCGAATCCTGACGACATGATGATCGTCGTGGCAGGCGGCGTCGGGCGCAAAGGGGCTTATGTGCCGACGTGGAGCGGCGGCACGAAAAGCGTCAGCCGAGCGGTTTGATCCATAGGAAGCAAACGCACCTCCAACCTAAGCCTCTCCCTGACGGGAGGGGACCGCGATTTGATCCATCAAGGCAAACCACCCCCACCCTAACCCTCCCCCTGAAGGGGAGGGGACTACAGGCGCAGCGCGCCTGCAAACACTCTCCTTCCCCTCCAATGGGGAAGGTCGCGATGGCGGTGGTTTTCGCGAACGCCTCTCTATCTCGCGAGATCGGCTGCTATCGTCGCGGCCGCAATCGCCGCTTCACCCGCAGCGCCGCTGAGCTCCCCCGAGTATCCCGACCGCACGGCGCCTACCGCAAAGATCGACCGCTCCGCCGTGCGCATGCGCTGGTCGGTGATCACGCGTCCGCTGTCGTCGCGGCGTATCGCAGCAGGCAGGTAAGCGGTGTCAGGCTCGACGCCGATGAATGGAAAGACCCCTGCGCACGCGATCTCCGTAAGCGCTCCGCTCCCGCGGTTGCGCAGGCGCACGCCGTTCACCGTGCCGTTGCCGAGCACTTCTTCGACTTGCGCGTCCCACACGAACTTTACGTTCGCCGCGGCGGCGGCGCGCTCGACGTATGCCTGCTTCGCACGAAGCCGCGAGCGAACCACGATCGTCACACTTTTGCAGAGCGGCGCGAGCACGAGCGCTTCCTGCAGCGCCGAGTCGCCGCCGCCGACGACGACTACGTCCTGCCCTTTGAAGAAGTAGCCGTCGCAGTGCGCGCACTGCGACACGCCTTTGCCGCGCAGCGCGTCGGCGCCGGGAACGTCGAGCGAGCGCAGCTTCGCGCCCGACGCGGCGATCACGCGACGAGTCCTGAAGATGCGCGTATCGGTCTTGACCAGCAGCAGGTCATCGGCGCGCTTCACGTCGACGACCGGCTGGTGAACGATCTCGACCGCATTGTTCTCGAGCTTTGCAGCCATCGCGGCTGCGAGCTCGACGCCGGACTCGTCTTTCGTCGAAGGCCAGTCGTCGAGCGTGTTGACCGTTGCAACCTGCCCGCCGAGCATGACGTCGCCTTCGATCAAAGCGGTCGGCAGCCCGCGCCGGGCGGCATACCACGCGGCGGTGAGCCCGCCGATGCCGCCGCCGACCACCACGACGTCCCAGATATCCCTTCTACGACGCAGTGACATGCTCGCCTTTCTTCTGCGCTACCCGCGGCTGCGCCGCGCGTAGCGCAGTATTCACTTTCTTCGTCACCGGATAGCCGAGCACGCCGTTGTGCGCGAACACGTAAGCGCTGTTGCGCGCGGGGTCGCCGGTGACGACGATCATGTAATCGTCGGGCTCCCACACCAGCGGCACCGTGCGTTCCGGATCAGCCGACTCGAAGAACACTTTCGGGATGCGGCCGAGGCGCACTTCCTCTTCGAGGTTCCACGTCGGTTTCACCGTCCAGTCGCGCAGGATGCGCTCGTATTCGCGCGCAGGCATGCGGGCGTGATCGTAGAGGTAGCGCTTGAGGTCCTGCTTGCTCCAGCCCCACGACGCGATGGTTCGCGCGATGATCGGCCCCAGCAGCACGAGCGGGCGCAGCGTCCCCATGCCCTGCCCGACCGTGAACATGATCTGCCACGAGTACTGCCGCACGACCGCGTCGGCGAGATACGGCATCATCTCTTCGGGCGTGCTGCCGGAGATCGACGAGATGTGATTGCCGCCGGTAAAGCGCGAGATCGTCACGGTGTCGTCACCCGCCGCGTATCCCATGTCGGCGCTCAAGGGTTCCCAGCCGAGCTCTTTCACGACGTCCTCGTTTTCGGCGACGACGACGCGCCAGGTGTTGCCGAAAGTCGCCTTGTCGTTCTTGTGCGGGAGGAAACCGGCGACGTTGCGTAAGTACAGCCGCCAGAAACGTCCGACGGACGTATTCGGCAGGAAACCGTCGCGCATTACACCTTGCGTGTAGTTGAAGCCGAGCGCCTTGATGACGGGACCGTTGAGGACGATCAGCGTCTCGCCGCCCGGCGTGTTGCCGCTGTGCTCGACGCCGTAATAAGGGTCGGCCATCGCTTCCACGAGCGCGACGAGCACCGGCATGTATTCGGGCCGGCAGCCTGCCATGACCCCGTTGACGGCGATACTCCAGACGGTCGCGGCGCGATTGTCGGGGAGCAGGATGCCGAGCACCTCGTCAGCGCTGCGGCTCGTGTGCTGGAGAAACGCTTCGACGCGTTCGCGCGTCGGCGGCACGATCGGCAGGCCGTCGGAGAGCTCGTTCTCGTAGAAGTAGCGGTTCACCTCGTCGAAGCCGCCGCGAAATACGATATCCCGCGCACCCGGCTCCTGTTCCTCGGTCGCGGCCGCAGGCGGCGCCAGCAGGTTCGCGACGACCTGGTCCAGCGTGACGCCGAGGATGTTGCGCCGCAACTCCTCCCTGCTCTGCACGCCGGTGTGACCGGGAACCGCCGCGAGCGGAATGGTCGGGACGCCGAGGCCGATCGAGGTATTCGCCGCGAGGCCGAGAAAGCCGTCGCACACGAGAGTCGAAGTCGGTATGCCCGCCGCTTCGGCCGCTGCACTCGCCCGCAACACGGCGGGCGTGCAGCTTCCTCAACAACCCATCCCGGAAATGGCTGCGTCCACCTTGAGCGCCTTGAATTTGCGCGCGATCGATGCGACCACTTCACGCTCTTCCCCGCCGTGCGTGTTGCCGATCTCCTTGTAGCTCACCCACCGGATGTTCGGATAGCGCGCCTTCAGGCCTTCCTCGAGCAGCGCGAACACTTCGTCGCCGCGGAACACGTAGTCCCACATCTGCGCGATCGTCTTGCCTTCGAGCGTATCGAGCCGCTTCGCCAGCGGCTGCAACTGGACCTGGCGCGGACTGCGCGGCCACAGCACTTCGTAATGACCGTCGTTGCCGGGATTGGGCATGATGAGCTCCTGAGTGACACGGGAAAGGGTCGAAGGATAGCAGCGCCGGTCGACAAGATGCTACGCTGGCATAAACGGGGACTGACCCCGGTGTTGTTTGGTTTTGTTCTACAGGGGTCAGTCCCCGGTTTGATCCAAGGCGCGCCTCAGCCTTCAAAGGAAAAAACAACATGCGATCCACCCTGTCCACCGCCGTGCTGCTCTGCGCCGCGCTCTCATCCGCCGCGCACGCTCAGCAATATCCCTCACGCCCGGTGCGCATGCTGATCCCGTTCACCGCCGGGAGCGCCGCCGACATCATCGCCCGCGCGATGGAGCCGCAACTGCGCGAGAAGCTCGGGCAGCCGCTGGTGGTCGACAACCGCGGCGGCGCCGGCGGCAACATCGCCGCGGACCTCACCGCGAAATCGGCGCCCGACGGCTACACGCTCATGATGGGAACGATCGGCACCCATGCGATCAACTACAGCCTTTATTCGAAGCTGCCTTATCACCCGGTGCGCGACTTCACGCCGATCGCGCTCGTGGGTGACAGCCCCAACGTGCTGGTCACGACACCGCGCGTCCAGGCGAACACGGTGAAGGAGTTCATCGCGCTCGCGAAGGCGAAACCGGGGCAGCTCAACTACGGAAGCTCGGGCTCGGGCACGTCGGTCCATCTCTCGGGCGAGCTCTTCAACAGCATGGCAGGCGTGAAGACGGTGCACGTGCCTTTCAAAGGCGCGAGCGAAGCGCTGACGGCACTGCTCGGCGGGCAGCTCGACTTCATGTTCGCGAGCCTGTCGTCGGCGATACCCATGGTGAAAGCCGGCAAGCTCAAGGCTTTCGCGGTCACCGGCGCGCAACGCTCGCCGTCGGTGCCCGAGCTGCCGACGATGTCGGAAGCGGCGCTGCCCGGATACGTCGCCGCAGCGTGGTACGGCATCCTCGGGCCGGCCGCGATACCGCCGCCCGTCGTCGCCACGCTGACCAAGGCGTCGCTCTCCGCGCTGGCAACGAAGGAAGTGCATGACCGCCTCTTCGCTTCCGGCGTCGAAGTGCGCCCTGCGAATTCGGAAGACTTCGGCAGGCTCATCAAGTCCGAAATCGACAAGTGGGCGAAGGTGGTGAAGGACTCGGGCGCCAGGGCGGATTAAAAAAACGTTCGTGGTTCAATCTGTCTTTTTTCCGATTCGGCGCCGCTACAATATGCGCCACTTCGCACGCGACCAGAAGGAGTCATGCAGTGCCCCAGCAAGCCCCGACCATCGACACCCACGCCCATTACTTCCCGCAGTCCTACATCGACCTGATCGCGAAGAAAGGCCATCGCGTCGGCACCAGCGTGACGCAGGACCCGCAGGGCCGCACGTTCATCCAGGTCGGTCTCAACCTGCGCACCGGGCCGATCACGCCGCTGTTCATCGACCTCGACGCGCGGCTGAAGGAAATGGACCGCCAAGGCGTCAAGGTCCACGTGCTCTCGCTCACCCAGCCGATGGTGTACTGGGCCGACGACGATCTGGGCATGGAGCTCTCGATGGCGTTCAACGACGCGGCGAGCGCGGCTCACCTGCAGCATCCCGACCGCCTCTACGGTTTCGCGTGCCTGCCTTTCCAGAACCCTAAGCTCGCGCTCGAAGAGCTCGAGCGCGCAGCCAAGCTTCCCGGCATTCGCGGGGTGTACATCGCGACCGTCGTTCGCGACCGCGATCTCTCCGACCCGAGCTTCTTCCCCGTGTACGAGCGCATGGAAGCGCTCGGCCTGCCGCTGTTCCTTCATCCGATGATGATCAACAATGAGCGGATGAAGCAGTTCTATCTGATCAACCTGTGCGGCAACCCGTTCGAGACCGCGCTGGCGGCGTCGCACCTCATCTACGGCGGCGTGCTCGACGCTTTTCCGAAGCTCGAGATCTCGCTGCCGCATGCGGGCGGCGTGCTGCCGATCCTGCGCGGCCGCCTCGACCGCGGCTTTCACACACGGCAGGAGTGCAAGACGATTCCGCGTCCGCCCAGCGAATATCTGAAGCGCTTCACGTACGACACCATCAGCTACGACGCGAAAATCCTGCAGGACCTGGTCGACCTCGTCGGCGCCGACCGCATCATGATGGGCAGCGATTACTGCTTCGACATCGCGTACGAAGAGCCGGTGAAGATCGTGACCGGGATGAAGACGCTGACTGAAGAGCAGAAGCAGATGATCCTGGGGGAGAACGCAGTCAAGCTGCTGCGGTTGAAAAGCTAACCCGTTTCCCCTCACCCTACCCTCTCCCCGCTATCGCGGGGCGAGGGAATGTGTGCTACCGCGGGTCTGCCGCACCGCGCTGACGACCTCGACAGAAACGTCCCCTCGCCCCCGAAGGGGGAGAGGGTCAGGGTGAGGGGCGCTCGCGG
>JAQGNC010000144.1 GCA_028292065.1 Betaproteobacteria bacterium | reverse complement strand
GTGAGCCCGTGCAGCAGCAGGACCACAACCGGTCCGGGCGCATCCAGGTGGATACCGCGGTCGGCGAGCGCTACCGGCTGCTCGCGCCTGATCCACGCCCATTCGACCGGCATCCTCGAGCTCAGTCGGCGCGTCGCGCCACGAGCGTGACGTTGGTGCCGCCGAACGCGAACGAATTGGACATCACCGCCCTCAGGTGCGGAGCGGGCCGTGCCACGTTGGCGACGTAGTCCAGGTCGCACTCCGGGTCGGGCACGGCGAGGTGGGCTGTGGGCGGAATGATTTTTCGCTCCATCGCGAGCACCGCGGCGATGAGCTCCACCGCCCCGCCCGCGCCCATGAGATGGCCGTGCAAAGCCTTGGTCGAGCTCACGGGCACGGTGTGCGCGAGCTCGCCGAGCAGCGACTTGATCGAATCGGTTTCTATCCTGTCGCCGACTTTCGTGCCTGTCCCGTGCGCGTTGAGATAACCCACGTCGCTCATGCCCACACCGTTTCGTTGCGCCTCGGCCAGCGCCATGCGCATCGCGCGGACCTGGCCTTGCACCTCGGGGCGGCTCAGGTTGCGGGCGTCGTTCGAAATGCCGTAGCCCACGATCTCCGCAAGAATCGGGGCACCGCGCGCTGTCGCGGTGTCGAAGCTTTCGAGCACGAGCGCACCCGCCCCCTCCCCGAGCACGAGACCGGTACGGTCTGCCGCGAAAGGGCGGCACGAGGTCGAAGGCGCGCGCTTGTCCTCCAGCGCGAGCGCCATCAAAGCTTCCCACGATTTCATCACGCCGAAAGTGATGAACGCCTCCGCGCCGCCCACGAGCGCCGAATCCAGCGCGCCTGCGCCGATCGCCCGGCAGGCTTCACCGATCGCCACCGCGCTCGATGCGCACGCCGCGGAATACGTCATGCAGGGCCCTTCCAGCCCGAAGTCTATGGCGATGTTCGCGGCCGCGGCGTGAGGCATGGCGGCCACGACCGACATCGGCCTGACGCGGTTCTCCCCCTGCCGGAACAGATCGTCGTAAGCCGCCTCCAGCGTGGCCGCACCGCCGAAACCGGTTCCGAAATAGACCCCGCAAGCCTGCGGCGGCACCGCGCCTGCGCAACCCGCCTGCGTCCACGCCTGGCGCGCCGCGACGAGCGCGAACTGGCTGAATCGATCGAGCTGCGAAAGCCGCGGTCGCGGGAAATGCGCGGCCGCGTCGAAATCCCTGACTTGCGCCGCGATCCGGATGTTCAGCCGGTCGGCGTCGGGGATGTCCACTGCGCCGACTCCCGAACGGCACGCGACGAGCGCGTCGAAAAACTCGTGCGTCGATCGGCCGTTCGGCGCGATGACGCCCATCCCGGTGATCGCGACGCGCCTCACGCTCCGGTGCGCTGAGCCGCCAACGTTTTCTCGACGATGCTCACGATATCGCCGACGGTCGCGAAGACGGCGCGCTCTTCACTGAGCGAGATCTTGAACTCCTCTTCGAGCTTGAAGAGAAACTCGACGGCCTCCAGCGATTCGATTCCCAGCTGCTCCAGAGTCTGGTCCGGGGCAGTCTGCTCGGGGCTGAGAGAAAAGTGTTCCTGTAGCAGGGTTTGAACGCGTTCCAACACTGAATTCATCGGGCTACCGCGATTAGAGGACGGACTCCATGTTACCGCGTCCTCCCGGGTTTAAGAACTTCCGAGGACACCTTCACAAAGACTTTGCAGTTTACTTATCTCCCCTTCACTTCCTGTCGCCGCTCGACAGCATGTCACGGCAACGGGAAGCTATGATGCGAAGCATTGCTCCGGTAAAACCGGTGTACCCCTGACTCGAGCGTGTGCGGATCGTCCTCCTTCGCGCACGCCGGAGACCGCATGCGCATCCTCGTTGTCGAAGACGACGCGATACTCGCCGACGGGCTCGCGCACGCGCTGCGCAGCCGCGGCTATGCCGTCGATTGCATGGCGACCGGCGTCGACGCGGACAGTGCGCTCATGAGCGGGGAGTACGATCTGGTCGTGCTCGACATCGAGCTTCCGCTGATCGACGGCTTCGAGGTGCTGCGCAGGCTGCGCAAGCGCAAGGCGACGGTCGCGGTGCTCGTGCTCACGGCGCGCGATTCGGTGCACGACCGCATCCACGGCCTCGACCTCGGCGCTGACGATTACCTCACCAAGCCTTTCGAAATGGGCGAGCTCGAGGCGCGCATACGCGCGCTGGTGCGCCGCGCGAACGGCGTGGCGGATAACGAGATCGCGCTCGGGCGCCTCGTCATCGACTTGAAAGGCCGGCGCGCGCTCGTCGACGGCGCGTGCGTCGAGCTTTCCGCGCGGGAGCTCGCGGTGCTGGAAATCCTCGCCGCCCGCGCCGGGCGCGTGGTTCCCAAGGACGCGCTGATGAGCAGCCTGTATCAGTGGGACGAGGACGTGAGCCCGAACGCGATCGAGATCTACGTGCACCGCCTGCGCAAAAAGCTCGGCGACTCGGGCGTCAGCATCCGCACGGTGCGCGGCCTCGGCTATCTCCTCGAGCGGCCGCAGGCGCAGCTCTGACGATGAAAGCCGCGCCCCGCATACGCCGCCCTTCCCTGCGCAGGCAGCTCCTGTGGCGCCTCGTGCCGGCGGTGCTGCTCGTCGTCGCGGTGAGCGCGTTCGCCGCGTACAGCCTGGGACTGCGTTTCGCGACCGAAGCGTACGACACCGGCCTCTTCGATTCGGCGCGGTCTCTCGCGCAGCAGATCGAGCCGGGGCTCAACGGCGCGCCGGTGCTGAACCTCCCGCAGGCCGCGCAGGAAATTCTGGTGTCGGACCCGTACGACCGGATTTTCTACGCCGTCGTCGCAGCCAACGGCGGACAGGTCGCCGGCAACGCGGCCGTTCCCGCCCCGCCGGCGCCGCCGACCGCCGACCACCCGGTCAGGTTCTACGACGCGCGCATCGGGGGCGAGCCGGTGCGCGTGGGCGCGTACGGGCTTTTCACCGCGACCAGGACGCCGAGCGCAACGGTGTTGTTCGCCGAGACCAGGATCAAGCGCAGCCGGCTTTCCAACCGCCTGCTCTTCACGATGATGCTGCCGCTCGTCATCGTGACGGCGCTGGTCACGGCGCTGGTGTGGTACGGCGTGCGTCGCGGGCTGACACCGCTCAACCAGCTCGCCGCCGCGCTGTCGCAGCGCGGCTGGGGGGACTTGCGCAGCGTCGCCAACGAGCGCGTGCCGGACGAAGTGCGGCCGCTGATCGAATCGCTCGACAGCCTGATGACGCGGCTCGGCGCGGCGCACGAAGCCCAGCAGCGATTCATCTCGGAAGCGGCGCATCAACTGCGCACGCCGCTCGCCGGGCTCACGACACAGGTCGACCGCGCGCTGCGGGCGAGCGACATCGATTCGATCAAGCCCGCGCTCGAGCAGGTGCAGTCCTCGTCGCGGCGCGTGACCCGTCTCGTCAACCAGCTCCTCAGCCTCGCCCGGGCCGAGCCGGGCAGCGACCCGCAGCGCGACGTCGCGCCTGTCGACCTGTCCCGGCTGGTGCAGCAAACGTGCAGGGACTGGGTGCCCGAAGCCCTGACGAAGGACGTGGACCTCGGCTACGCCGGCGACAGCGGGCCGCTCGTCGTCGTCGGCCACGAGGTGCTGCTGGCGGAGATGCTCAACAACCTGATCGACAATGCGCTGCGTTATGCGGCGCGTCCCGGCGGCTCGATCACGGTACGGCTGCGCTGCGAGCCGCACCCGGAGATCGCCGTGGAAGACGACGGCCCCGGCATTCCCGCGGCCGAGCGCACGCGCGTTTTCGAGCGCTTCCACAGGCTCCCCGGGAGCGCGGCGGGCGGCTGCGGCCTCGGGCTTGCGATCGTGCGCGAGATCGCCCTGCTGCACGGTGCTGCGGTGAGCGTCGAACCGGGGGCGTCGGGCAGCGGCTCGGTCTTTCGCGTGAGCTTCAGCGCGCTACAGTCCGATGCGCGCCTGAAGGCCCCGGTGCGCGAGAGCGGCGAGCTCGAAGCGGCGTGAGCACGAAAGTGAGTCCGGACGCGTGAAAGCCAAAGCAGAAGTGCTGCGGCTTTCAGCGCATGAAAGGTTGTAGAAAGGTATGGAACGCATAAGCGAAGCGTCACTCCGGACGTACGCCCGAGCCGCACCCGCGCCGTCACGTCCGACCCATTACCGGCTGCGGCCGGTTTTTTGTGGGGCGTCCGACGGCGCATCCGCGCGGGATCGGAGTGGAAAACCTCTATGAGAGCCGCAAACCGCGGCAGCGGAGCCTTGCCTCGAATGCGAGAGTCTGGACGCGACAGTAAGATGCCGGGATCGGGGCCGCAGCACAGCGGTTTTACTTTGCTCGAGATCATGGTGGTGGTCGTGATCATCGGCATCCTCGCCGCGCTGGTCGTTCCGAAGATCATCAGCCGGCCCGACGAAGCCCGGGTCATCGCGGCGAAGCAGGACATCGCCACCCTCCTGCAATCGCTCAAGCTCTACCGGCTCGACAACCAGCGCTATCCCACGACCGAGCAGGGTTTGCAGGCGCTCGTCACCAAGCCGACGAGCCTTCCGCTTCCACGCAACTGGAAAAGCGGCGGGTACCTC
>JAQGNC010000134.1 GCA_028292065.1 Betaproteobacteria bacterium | reverse complement strand
TCCGCCCTTCCCCCTTCACCCTTCACCCTTCACCCTTCACCCTTCACCCTTCACCCTTCACCCTTCACTTAATAATCAGTGTCCCGCATACATCCGGTCGATTTCGGCGTCGAATCTTTCAAGCACTTTGATCCGCTTGAGCTTCAGGGTCGGGGTCAGCAGGCCATTGTCGACGGTCCACGGCTCGAAAGTCACGACGGCGCGGCGAACCTGCGCGTAGCCCGGGAACGCTTTGAGCTGGCGCGCGATGCGCGCAAGGACGAGCTGGTGCGCCGCGTCGTCGCTCAATGCGGCGGCGTCCGCGGATATACCTCCGGCCGCGCACACTTTCCCCCACTGGTCGCGGTTGAGCACCGCGAGCACGCTCAGGTAAGGCTTCGCTTCGCCGAGCAACAGCACCTGGTCGAACAGCGGGTCTCCCGCGATCGCGGCCTCGACGTCCACCGGCGATATCTTCTCGCCGTTGGACATGACGATGATCTCCTTGAGCCTTCCCGTGATGTACACGTGGCCGCGCTCGTCGATGCGGGCGATGTCGCCGGTATTGAGCCAGCCGTCCGGCGTCATGATCTGCCGCGTCGCGTCGGGGTTGTCCCAGTAGCCGAGCATCACGTTCGGGCCTTTGACGAGCAACGCGTCGTGGTCGCCGATCTTCACCTCTACGCCGGGTATCGGCACGCCGACGCTCGCCGGGACGTTGTCCCACGGCGGGTTGGCGCACGCGACCGGCGAGGACTCGGTCATCCCGTAGCCCTGAAGCACCGGCACGCCGAGCCCGATGAAGACTCGCGAGATCTCCGGCGGCAGCGCCGCACCTCCCGAGAGCGCCGCGCGCAGGCGTCCGCCCAGGCGTGCGAGCACTTTGGCTGCCACGAGCTTGCGCAAGAGCGGCCACAGGAGAAAAGACGGTTTCCACGGCGCGCGCCCCAGGTCGTGCTCGAACTTCGAGTAACCCACCTCCACCGCCAGTAAGAAAAGCTTCTTGCGCGCGGGCGGTCCTTCGTCGAGCTTGGTGCGTATGGCGCCCCAGATGCGCTCGTAAATCCGCGGCACCGAGACGAGCACGGTCGGGCGCACCGTCTGGAGATCTTCGCTGAGCAGCGGTATCGAGCGCGCATAGGCGGTGCATGAGCCCGCCATCATCGTGAGGTAGTAGCCGCACGTGCGCTCGAAAGTGTGCGAGAGCGGAAGGAAAGACAGGAAGACGTCGGCGTGTGTCGTCGCCATCACGCCGCTGAGACAGCCGTAGGCGTTTGACAGGATGTTGCGGTGCGAGAGCATCACGCCCTTGGGCCGGCCGGTGGTGCCCGAGGTGTACACGATCGTCGCGAGCGCGTCGGGGTCACGCGGCTCGTGGTGCGTCTCGCCTGTGGAATCGGGCAGCCACGCCGAAAGCGATTTCACACGCGAGTCCGAGGCAGGCGCGGCAAAGTCGTTCACCGCGACCATCCGGACGAGCCCCCCGAGCTGCTCGTGGACTTCCGCGAGCGCATCCCACTGCACCTCGCCTTCGAACAGCAGCACCTTGCAGCCGGCGTTGGCCACGATATAGGCGATGTTGTCCGGCCGGTCCTGGGTGTAGAGCGGGACCACGACCAGGCCGAGCCCGAGCGCCGCGATGTCGCACATCACCCATTCCGGGCAGTTGCGCAGCATGATCGCGACGCGGTCTCCCGCTCTGAGCCCGTCGCGCGCGAGCGCCGCCTGCCAGCGCGCGACGTGGCGGTTCATGTCGGCCCACGTGAGATCGAGCCACGAAGCGCTGCGCTCGTCGAAATGGCGATACGCGGCGAGGTCGGGCGTGCGCCTGACGCGTTCGCGAAAAAGCCCGTCGAGCGTGACTGCCGCGTCGGCGGTAATCACGTGTACGGCGTCGGTTGCCGGCATTTCCCTCCTCCTCACTGCAGCTTTTTTTTCAACGCTGTGCCGCGTGCGGCATAGCGTTGCGCAGGCCTGCGATCAGGCGCGCTCCGCGACGCGCAACGCTTCGAAGCTCACCGGCTCGGTCGTCTGGTAGATCTCGGTCCTTCCCAGGTCTTTCGGGAAATCATCGACCATGATCGCCTCGCGGCGCAGCAGCCGCGCGCGCTCGATCGTGGCGGCCTCCGTCGCCGTGATGATGCCGTGCTCCAGCGCGCGGCGCACGTCGTCGCCCGCCGCGCTCGTGAGCGCACCGGCTTTGCGCGCCTCGCTCAGCCTGCGCTCGAGCGGCTCGGCCGCGACGCTCGCATGAAGCGCGGCTTCGAGGGTCGCGAGCGGCCCGTCGGTGCCGATGAACATGCCGCTGGTGAGGCGGTCGCGCGCAGGTCCCGGGCTCAACGCAAGCGTGCTCACGCGGTGTCCGATCACATCGCGAGGCGGCAGAAACTCCCGGCCCCACGGAAAGACGATCAAACGCAGCAGCGCCGGCATGACGGCGCCTGGAAGGTTGCGGAACAGCCCGTAGAACGCGTCTTCGGCGCGAGACAGCGCGTCCTGTACCGACCAGTGCAGGAGCGGCAGGTCTTCCGCGGGCCTGCCGTCGTCCTCGAAGCGCTTCAATGCGCACGAGGCGAGATAGAGCTGGCTCAGGATGTCGCCGAGACGCGCCGAGAGGCGCTCGCGCCGCTTGAGCGAGCCGCCGAGCACGAACATCGACACGTCGGCGGCAAACGCGAAGCCGCTCGAGAGCCGGGTGAGCCTTTGGTAATAGCGCCGCGTCTGCCCGTCGCCGGGCGCGGTCACGAGCGCCGCGCGAGTCAGACCCATCCACAGCGCGCGCGCCTGGTTCGACACGACGAAAGCGATATGCCCGAAAAAAGCGTGGTCGAACGCGCGCGCCACCGTGCGGTGGTCGCTTTCGCCGACCGCGGCGATCTCCTTCAGCAGATACGGATGTCCGCGGATCGCGCCCTGGCCGAAGATGATCATCGAGCGCGTGAGGATGTTGGCGCCTTCGACCGTGATCGCGATCGGCAACTGCTGGTAGGCGCTGCCGAGATAGTTGCTGGGACCGAGGCAGATGCCTTTGCCGCCGTGCACGTCCATCGCATCGTTGATGATGCCGCGCCCGCGCTCGGTCAGATGGTATTTGACGATCGCGGAAATGACCGAAGGTTTCTCCCCGAGGTCTATCGCCCCCGCGGTCATCACGCGTGCGGCGTCCATGATGTACAGATTGCCGGCGATGCGCGCGATCGCTTCTTCGACGCCTTCGAAGCGCCCGATCGACACCCCGAACTGCTGACGCACGCGTCCGTACGCGCCGGTCGCCCGCGTCGCGAGCTTGCCCATTCCGACCGCGTTCGCGGGCAGCGAGATCGAACGGCCGGCGGCGAGGCAATTCATCAGCATCTTCCACCCCTGGCCGACGTACTCCGCGCCGCCGATGACGAAATCGAGCGGAACGAACACGTCGCGGCCCCAGTTCGGCCCGTTCATGAAGACCCCGCCGAGCGGTATATGGCGCCTCCCGATCTGCACGCCCGGCGTCTGCGTCGGTATCAGCGCGAGCGTGATGCCGAGGTCTTCGTTTGAGCCGAGCAGCCGGTCGGGGTCGTAGAGACGGAAAGCGAGGCCGAGCAGCGTCGCGATCGGGCCGAGGGTGATGTAGCGCTTTTCCCAGTTGAGGCGGATGCCGAGCACGTCGCGCTCACCCTGCCACTCGCCGCGGCATACGATTCCGTAATCGGGAATGTTGCCGGCGTCGGATCCCGCTTCAGGGCTCGTCAGCGCGAAACACGGCATCTCGAGCCCTTTGGCGAGGCGGGGCAGGTAATAGTCCTTCTGCGCAGGGGTGCCGTAATGAAGCAGCAGCTCCGCGGGCCCGAGCGAGTTCGGCACCATCACCGACACCGCGGCGGTTCCGCTGCGGGTGGTGAGCTTGACGATCACTGCCGAGTGCGCGAGCGCCGAGAATCCCAGGCCGCCGTACTGCTTTGGGATGATCATCCCGAGAAAGCCCTGCTCCCGGATGTACTGCCACGCTTGCGGCGGCAGATCCGAGCGCTCGTGCGTGACTTCCCACTCGTCGACCATGCCGCACAGGGTTTCCACCGGACCGTCGAGAAACGCCTGTTCTTCCACGCTCAGCACGGGCTTCGGGTACGAGAGGAGCTTGTTCCAGTCGGGGCGCCCGCTGAAGAGCTCCGCGTCCCACCACACCGTTCCCGCCTCGATGGCTTCACGCTCGGTCTGCGACAGCGCGGGAAGCACCCGCCGGAACACCCGCAGCAGCGGCCTTCCCAGCAGCGCGCGGCGAACCGGCGTGGGATTGAGCAGCAGCGCACCAGCGATGAACACCGACCACAGCACCGCGAGGACCGCAGGCCCGAAGACACCGAACACTGTCGCGCCCGCGAGGAGCACGGCAAAGACCGCAGTCCACACCGGCGCGCTCGCGCGGTGGTACGCGAGCGTCCACGCGGCGATAATTAAAGCGATGCCGAACAGGAGCACCGACACGTATTCATCCTCATGTCATCGAGGGCGTTCTGCAGCACGCTCTCGTCGTTATCTTTGCGGCGCGTTCTGGGGTACGCTCGCGAACATGAATTGTATGCCATCGCCCCTGCGTAGCCGCCCGTTCCCTTCGCTTCGATGCGGCAAAGCCGCCAACGCCCGCCGGACGAACAACGCGCCCGCAGGCAAAGCACAGCGGTCATCGCGAGGAGGCGCCGAGGCCGACGTGGCGATGTCGCGGCGCACGGCCTTTCGTTCGCAACGAGATGGCTTCGTAGCGGCGCTCGTCGCAATGACGCTCCGGTGTTGCCCGAGCGCGGGGAGCCGTCGTTGACCGAGCCGTGGCTCGGCCTCGCGCTCGTGATGGCGACTTTCGGGATGCTGCTCGCGGTGTTCAGCCTCATCGGCCACCTGCTCCAGCCTGAAGTGCTGCGCAAAGGGCTGCACATCAGCCTCGGTCTCACCGCTTTGAGCTTTCCGTGGCTCTTCGAAAACGTCTGGCCGGTGATGCTGCTCGGCGCCGCGAGCATCGGGGGCTTTCTCGGCGTGCGTATCGGGCTGCCGTTCCTGCGCCGCCTCGCGCACTCCCTGGCCGGGATCACCCGCGTGTCGATCGGGGAGTTCTGCTTCATCGCGGCGACGTGCATCGTCTTCGTGATCGCTTCCGACGATCCGGTGCTCTACTCGATACCGATGCTCGTGCTCACCCTCGCCGACGCCGCCGCGGCGCTGGTCGGCACCGCGTACGGGCGGCGGCGTTACCAGACGTGGGACGATTACAAGACGCTAGAAGGCAGCGCGGCTTTCTTCGTCGTCGCGTTCGCGTGCATCTTCATACCGCTCGCGTTCTTCACCGACGCGTCGAACGCGCAAAGCGCGGCCGTCGCGGCGCTCGTCGCGATGGCGACCACGGTGCTCGAAGCGTCGATGAGCCGCGGTTTCGACAATCTGCTGGTGCCGCTGGGCGCGCTGGCCGCGATCAAGGCGACCGGGCTCACCCAGAACCGGCCCGCCGCGCTCGAGAGCGGCTCGCCGATCGTCGTCGCGGCGTTGAGCCTCGTGATCGCGCTGCTGGTGCTCCTGCTCGCGGGTCTCGCGTCGTGGCTGCGGGCGAGCCCGGCGCGGCGAGCGGCGGCGGCATCGGCGCCGCCGCGGTCGGGCTCGTCCTGAACGGCGCTAGAACTGCGCTTCGTCGAGCGCGAGGACGCTCGACGAGCCGGTGATCACCGTGTCGGCGTGCGCACGCGCCTGCGGCAGGATGTGCTCGGCATAGAACCGCGCGGTTGCCATCTTGGCGGTGAGGAATTCGCGGTCGCTCTGCGGGTCTTCGCACTGCGCCCGCGCGACGATCGCCGAACGGGCCATGACCCACCCGCCCGCGACCGCGCCGAAGAGCTTGAGATAAGGCACCGCCACCGCGGCGACCGCGTTCGGCGCTACCGGACTGGTATCTACGACCCACAGCGTCGCCGCCTCCAGGCTGTCGATCGCCGCGGTGAAATTGCTGCGAGCCGCGTTGAAGTCGGCGCCGAGCGCTGCGAGCGGTGCGTCGAGCGCGCGCATCTCTTCGATGAGCGTCATCGCGGTCGCGCCTTTTTCGAAAGCAACTTTGCGCCCGACGAGGTCGTTCGCCTGTATCCCCGTGGTGCCTTCGTAAATCGTGGTGATCCGCGCATCGCGCAGGTATTGCGCGGCACCCGTCTCCTCGACGAAACCCATGCCGCCGTGCACCTGCATCCCGGTCGAGGCGACTTCCACGCCCTGCTCGGTGCACCAGCCTTTGACGATCGGGGTGAGCAGGTCGACGAGCGCCTGGCTGCGGCGCTTTTCAACAGGGTCGGGATGGCGGCGCGCCTTGTCGAGCGCGGCTCCCGCGGTGTAGGCGAGCGCGCGCATCGCCTCCACCTGGGCTTTCATCGAAAGCAGCATGCGCTTGACGTCGGGGTGATGGATGATCGTGACGCGGTCGCCGCTGCGCTGGCCGATCTCGCGGCCCTGCACGCGCGTGCGGGCGTAGTCGAGCGCGTGCTGGTAGGCGCGTTCCGCGAGGCCGATGCCTTCGATGCCGACGCCGAGCCGCGCGTGGTTCATCATGGTGAACATGTACTCGAGACCGCGATTCTCCTCGCCGACGAGATAGCCGATCGCACCTTTGCCCTCGCCGTACGACAGCACGCACGTGGGGCTCGCGTGGATGCCCATCTTGCGCTCGATCGACACGCATTTGACGTCGTTACGCTCGCCGACGCTGCCGTCGGCGTTCGGCACGAACTTCGGCACGATGAACAGCGAGATGCCTTTCACGCCTTCGGGCGCGTCGGGGGTGCGCGCGAGAACGAGGTGAACGATGTTCTCGCTCATGTCGTGCTCGCCCCACGTGATGAAGATCTTGGTGCCGCGCAAAAGGTAATGGCCGCCCTGGGGCACCGCCTGGGTGCGCACCGCGGAAAGATCGGAGCCCGCCTGCGGCTCGGTGAGGTTCATCGTGCCGCTCCACTCGCCGGCGGTGAGCTTCGGGACGAAGACCTCGAGCTGCTCGGGCGACGCATGGTGCCGCAAGGCTTCGAGCACCCCCGAGGTCAGCATCGGCGCGAGACAGAAAGACATGTTCGCGCTGTTCCAGATCTCCTGTACCGCCATCGCGACGGTGTGCGGCAGGCCTTGCCCGCCGTAGCGCGGGTCTGCGCCCAGCCCGTTCCATCCGGCTTCGATGAACTTCGCGTAAGCCTCGCGGTAACCTGCCGGCGCGGTGACGACGCCGTTGTCGAGCTTCGCGCCCGTCGTGTCGCCGCTGCGGTTCAGCGGATCGAGCACCTCGCGTGCGAACCTGCCGGCTTCGGCGAGCACCGCATCGACGAGCTCCGCCGTGATTTCTTCGAATCCCGGCAGCGCGAGGACCTCGTCCAGCCCCGCGATCTCGTGCAGGGCGAAATGCATGTCTTTGAGCGGGGCATTGTAGATGGACATGTTCGCGAACTCCGGTGCGGATAGCGGCCGCGCGCCGCGCCTGAATCAAAGCAGAAAAAGAAAGGACGCGAAGGAGAAGGCAAGGACGCGAAGGTGATTAATCCTTTGCGTCCTTTGGTTCTTCCTTTGCGTCCTTTGGTTCTTCCTTCGCGTCCTTCGCGTTGACGCTGTGCTGTGTGCGTTACCGCTACGCCGACAATTCCTGGGTGAGCTCGGGCACCGCCTTGAACAGGTCGTCGACCAGCCAGTAGCTCGCCACCGAGAAGATCGGCGCTTCGGCGTCCTTGTTGATCGCGACGATGACTTTGCTGTCCTTCATCCCGGCCAGGTGCTGGATCGCGCCCGAGATGCCGATCGCGATGTAAAGCTCGGGGGCGACGATCTTGCCCGTCTGGCCGACCTGGTACTCGTTCGGCATGAAGCCCGAATCGACCGCGGCGCGCGATGCGCCGACCGCGGCGCCGAGCTTGTCCGCCAGCGCTTCGATCAGCTTGAAGTTCTCGGCGCTGCCCATGCCGCGGCCGCCCGAGACGATGATGCGCGCGGCCGTCAGCTCGGGGCGCTCGGACTTCGACAACTCCGCGCCTTTGAACTGCGTGAGCCCGAGATCGGGTCCGGGCGCGAGGTTCTCGACCGGCGCTGCCGCCTGCTCGCCGGCGGGATCGAAAGCGGTCGCACGCACAGTGATGACCTTGATGCGGTCGCTCGACTGCACCGTCGCCATCGCGTTGCCCGCATACGTGGGGCGCACGAACGTGTCCGCACTCTCGACCGCGCTGATCTCGGAGATCTGCTGGACGTCGAGCGACGCGGCGACTCGCGGCAGCACGTTCTTGCCGTAGGCGGAAGCCGGTCCGAGGATGTGGCTGTACTGCTCGGCGATCGTCAGCACGAGCGCGGCGAGGTTTTCAGCCGCGGAGCCTTCGTAGATCGGCGCCTCGGTCAGCAGCACTTTTTTCACGCCGGCGACTTTTGCCGCGGCCTGCGCGGCTTCGGACGCCTGCGTGCCCGCGACGAGCACCGTCACGTCGCCGAGCTTGGCCGCAGCGGTCAGCAGGTTCGTGACGCCGGGCTTCAATTGTTTGCCGTCGTGTTCGGCCAGGACCAGGACTGCCATCAGATCACCCTCGCTTCATTCCTGAGCTTCGCGACCAGCTCTTTCACGTCCGCGACTTTCACGCCTGCGCTGCGGCTCGGCGGCTCCTGCACTTTCAGCGTCTTCAGGCGCGGCGTCACGTCGACACCGAGCGCATCGGGCTTGATCACTTCCATCGGCTTTTTCTTCGCCTTCATGATGTTGGGCAGCGTGACGTAGCGCGGCTCGTTCAGGCGCAGGTCGCTCGTCACCACCGCGGGCAGCTTGATCGTCAGCTTCTCCAGACCGCCGTCGATCTCGCGAGTCACGTCGGCGGTGTCGCCGTTGACCGTGATGTTCGAGATGAAAGTCGCCTGCGGCCAGCCCATCAGCGCCGAGATCATCTGGCCGGTCTGGTTCGAATCGTCGTCGATCGCCTGCTTGCCGGTGATGACGAGCTGCGGATTTTCTTTCTGGATGATCGCCTTGAGGAGCTTGGCGACCGCGAGCGGCTCGATGTCGACGCCGGCGTCGACCAGGATGCCGCGGTCGGCCCCCATCGCCATCGCGGTGCGCAGGGTCTCCTGCGATTGCATCGCGCCGACCGAGACGACGACGATCTCGGTCACTACGCCGGCTTCCTTCATGCGCACGGCCTGCTCGACCGCGATCTCGCAGAAAGGGTTCATCGTCATCTTGATGTTGGCGGTCTCGACGCCGCTGCCGTCCGATTTCACGCGGACTTTCACGTACGGGTCGATCACGCGCTTGACCGTGACCAGGACTTTCATCGACTTACCTCGTGAATTGCTGGGGGGAAATGCGGGAAAGGCCGTGATTTTAGCGCATCGAGGGTCTCGGATAAACCACCGTGAGTGCGTGAGGGGTGAGGAGTGATGAGCGAGGGGTCACCGCGACCTTCGCCTTACTCCTCACGCCTCACCCCTCACCCCTAACGCCTCACGCCTCACGCAGTCAAAGCGGTTTCCTGATCCACCGCGAGAGCTCGCCGACGATGCCGCGGCGAAAGGTGAGGACGCAGATGACGAAGATCGCGCCCTGCGTGATTGCGACCCACGCGCCGAGCTGCGCGAGGTAATTCTCCATCGCGAGCACCGCCAAAGCGCCGACCACCGGGCCGAAGACGGTGCCGAGGCCGCCGACGAGAGTCATCAGCACGACTTCGCCCGACATCGTCCAGTGCACCGCGTTGAGCGCCGCGAGCTGGAAGACGATCGCGTTGGTGGCGCCGGCGAGGCCCGCCAGGGTCGCGGAGAGCACGAAAGCGAGCAGTTTGTAGCGGTCGGCGTCGTAACCGAGCGAAATCGCTCGCGGCTCGTTTTCCCTGATCGCTTTGAGGACCTGGCCGAAAGGCGAGTGGACGATGCGGTAGATGAGCAGGAAACCGCCGACGAATACGACGAAGACCGTCGCGTACATCGCGGTGATGTTCGACAGGTCGATCGCGCCGAAAAGCCTGCCGCGAGGCACCGCCTGGATGCCGTCCTCGCCGCCGGTGAACGGCGCCTGCACGCAGAAGAAATAAACCATCTGCGCGAGCGCGAGCGTGATCATCGCGAAGTAAATGCCCTGGCGTCGGATCGCGATCAGGCCGACGAGCAGGCCGAGCACGCCAGCGGCGATCGTCCCCGAGAGGATCGCCAGCTCCGGCGTAAAAGGCGGCAAGGCGATGCCGACCGGAATGGTCAGGCTGCCGATCCGCAGCGCTTCGATCGCGATACCTTCCTTCGCCGCGTACGCCGAGACGTAGCCCGCGATGCCGAGGAACATCGCGTGCCCGAAGGACAGCAGCCCGCCGTAGCCGAGGAGGAGGTTGAACGCGCACGCGAAAAGCGCGAAGCACATGACCTTCATCAGGAAGATGGGGTAGATCGCGACCGGCGCGAGCACGAAGAACGCGACCATCACGCCGAACGCGATACGCAACGACCTGCCGTCATCGACGCGCATCGCAGGGCTCGCGTCGACCGCGACCGCTGCCGTCGCTTCGCCGCCGCGGCTCATCGCTGGGTCCCGAAGAGGCCCGCGGGCTTGATCATCAGCACGATCGCCATCACCACGAAGATGACGATGTTCGAGGCTTCGGGATAGAACACTTTGGTCAGCCCCTCCAGTATGCCGAGCATGAAGCCCGTGACGATCGAGCCCATGATCGAGCCCATGCTGCCGATCACGACGACGGCGAAGACGACGATGATCAGGTCCCCTCCCATCAGCGGGCTCACGCTGTAGATCGGCGCCGCTATGACCCCGGCGAAAGCGGCGAGCGCGACGCCGAAACCGTACGTAAGGGTAATCATCCTCGGCACGTTGATGCCGAAAGCCTGCACGAGCTCGCGATTCTCGGTCGCCGCGCGCAAGTACGAGCCGAGCTTGGTCTTCTCGATCATGAACCACGTGGCCAGGCACACCGTGAGCGACGCCGCGATCACCCACGCGCGATAGTTCGGCAGGAACATGAATCCCAGGTTCTGACCGCCTTCGAGCGCTTTCGGTATCGCATAAGGCAGCCCGGTGGAGCCGAACTCGTGGCGAAACATTCCCTGGATGACGAGGGTCAGGCCGAAAGTGAGCAGGAAGCCGTAGAGGTGGTCGAGCTTGTACAGCCTCGACAGCATGAAACGCTCGATCACCACGCCGGTGGCCCCGACGATGAGCGGCCCCAGCACGAGCGCCCACCAGTACGACAGCCCGAGCTTGTTCAGCAGGAACCACGCGCAGAACGCGCCCATCATGTACTGCGCGCCGTGCGCGAAGTTGATGATGTTGAGCAGCCCGAAAATGACCGCCAGCCCGAGCGACAGCAGGGCGTAGAAAGAGCCGTTGATCAGGCCGATCAACAACTGGCCGAATAAGGCCTGCGTCGGGATGCCGAAGATTTCGGTCATTTTTTTTAAAACCGTGAACGGGTGAACGGGTGAACGGGTGAACGGGTG
>JAQGNC010000079.1 GCA_028292065.1 Betaproteobacteria bacterium | reverse complement strand
ATCGAAGGCAATCCTTTCGAGAACGCGCTCGACCTCGTGCGCAAAGTGCGACCCCATCAGTTCACGCTCGTCCCCGACGGCCCCGGCCAGTCGACGTCCGATCACGGATGGGACCTCGCTCGCGACGGCGAGCGCCTGCGCCCGCTCATCACTGAAGTGAAAGCGCTCGGCGTACGCGTGAGCCTCTTCATGGACCCCCTGCCGGAAGCGATGGCACGGGCGGCGGACATCGGCGCGGACCGGGTCGAGCTCTACACCGAGCCTTACGCGAAGCACTTCGGGTCAAAGCGCGACGACCAAGTGCTCGCGCAGTATTCCGCGGCCGCGCGCGCGGCGCAGGCCGCCGGCCTCGGCATCAACGCCGGCCACGATCTGAACCGCGACAACCTGCCGCGCTTCCTCTCGCAGGTCCCGGGCGTGCTCGAAGTCTCGATCGGCCACGCCCTCATCGCGGACGCGCTCGAGCTCGGGCTCGCAGCCACCGTGCGCGCGTACCTCGACGCGATCGGCTCGCGCCCTTGATCTACGGCATCGGCATCGACGTCGTGGAGCCGCACCGCGTCGAGCGGCTGCTGGAGAAATACGGCGAGCGCTTCGCGCGCCGCGTGCTCACCGAGCGCGAGTGGCCGGGTTTCGAAAAGACTTCGCGCCCGGTGCTCTTCGTCGCGAACCGCTTCGCCGCGAAGGAAGCGTTTTCGAAAGCGATGGGAACCGGCTTCCGCTATCCTGTGACCCTGCAGTGCATCAGCGTCGTACAGAATCGCCTGGGCAAGCCGAGTCTGGTCTTCCATCCGAAGCTCGAGACATTGATGGCGGGGGAAGGCATCGTCGGTCACCACCTGACGATCAGCGACGAGAAAAGTCTCGCGTGCGCGTGCGTGGTGCTCGAAGCGAGGTCGAATGGTTCGTCCTGAAAAACTGGCGCTCGGCTCGGTCGTGATCGACGTGGAGGGCACCGCGCTCACGCCGGCGGACCGCGAGCGGCTCCTGCATCCGCTCACCGGCGGCGTCATCCTCTTCACGCGCAACTACGAATCGCAGGAGCAGCTGTGCGCGCTCAGCGCCGAGATCCACGCGCTGCGCGAGCCCGCGCTCGTCATCGCGGTCGATCACGAGGGCGGCCGGGTCCAGCGCTTTCGCCACGGTTTTACGGCGCTGCCGCCTATGCGGGCGCTCGGTGAAACCTGGAACCGCAACGCGCAGCAGGCGCGGCACCTCGCGCACGAGCTCGGCTTCGTGCTGGCGGCGGAGCTGCGGGCTCACGGCATCGATTTGAGCTTCACCCCGGTGCTCGACATCGACCACGGCAACAGCAGCGTCATCGGCGACCGTTCGTTCCACCGCGACCGCGAAGCCGTCGCCGATCTCGGCGCGTCGCTCATGCAGGGCATGAAGCAGGCGGGGATGAGCGCGGTCGGCAAGCATTTCCCCGGGCACGGCCAGGTCCGCGCCGATTCGCACCTCGAGCTGCCCGTCGACGACAGGCCTTATGCCGATCTCGAGGTGGAGGACCTGGTGCCTTTCTCGCAGCTCATCCGCGCGGGATTGCCGGCGATCATGCCGGCGCACGTGGTGTACTCCGCCGTCGATTCGCGCCCGGCAGGATTTTCAGACGTGTGGCTGAAGCGCATCCTGCGCGAGGACCTCAAATTCGACGGCCTCGTCTTCAGCGACGACCTGAGCATGGCCGGCGCGAAGTCCATGGGGCCGATCTCGCAGCGTGCGAAGGCCGCTTTCGACGCAGGCTGCGACATGGTCCTGGTGTGCAACGATCCCGCCGCGGTCGACGAGCTTTACCGGGATTTCGAGCGCCAGACCCCGCCGGTGTCGCTGGCGCGGCTCGCTCGCCTGCACGGACGCCCGGCCGCCGAATCGATGGTGAAGCTGCGCGAGGATTCGCGCTACGCCGCAAGCCTGCGGGCGATTGCGGGCCTCGGCCAGGAAAGCGGCGAGCTGCCGCTCGCATGAGCGCGCACGCGCATCACCACACCGACGGGCACGCACACGCGTCCGGCACGCCGATGTACCTCGCGGCCTTGTCGCTCACCCTCCTGTATGCATTCGTCGAGCTCGCCGGCGGCGTCTGGTCCCATTCGCTCGCGCTGGCGAGCGACGCCGGCCACATGTTTTCCGATTCGGTCGCGCTCGCGCTCGCGGCGGGCGCGGCGTGGCTCGCCCGCCGTCCTCCGGGACTGAAGCACTCGTACGGGCTCGCCCGCGCCGAAGTCATCGGCGCCACCCTGAACGGCCTGCTCATGCTCGGCATCATCGTGGTGCTCGTCGTCCAGTCGGTGCAGCGCCTGCTCGATCCGCACCCGGTGCTCGCCGGCCCGGTGATGGTGATCGCGGCCATCGGCCTCGTGATCAATGCGGCGGTCGCCTACACGCTGAGCCGCGGGCATTCCGACCTGAACGTCAGGGCCGCGCTCATCCACGTGCTCGGCGACCTCGTGAGCTCGCTCGCAGCGGTGATCGCGGGGGCGGTCATCTATTTCACCGGCTGGGTGATGATCGATCCGATCCTCTCGCTCGTGATCGCGGTTCTCATCCTGATCACCACGCTGGGCCTCCTGCGCGACACCCTGCACGTGCTGATGGAAGGCGTGCCCGGCGCCGTCGACCTGGCGGAGATCGGCACCGCCCTCGCGGGCGTGCCCGGCGTCGCGGCGGTTCACGACCTGCACGTCTGGAGCATCGGCAGCGATCGCGCAGCACTGTCGGCGCACGTCGAGATCAGGGATCTGCACGACTGGCCTCGCATCCTCGAAGGGTCGCGCGAGCTGCCGCACCATCGTTACGCGATCGACCACGTGACGCTCCAGCCCGAGCTCGCCGGGCCGGCGGCGCAGGCCACGGTCACGATGTGGCCGCGTGGGCAGCGCCCGACATGAGCCGCACCGCCGGCGTGGCGCAGATGCCCCTCCGCTTCAGCACCGCTTGCCGCGCGTGCCCGCGCCTCGCGGGGCATCTGCAGCAGGTGCGCGAGACCCACGGCGACTATCACGCACGGCCGGTTCCGCCTTTCGGCGCCGAATCGCCGCGGCTGCTCGTCGTCGGGCTCGCGCCCGGCATGCACGGCGCCAACCGCACCGGGCGGCCTTTCACCGGCGACCACGCCGGGATCATCCTCTACGACACCCTTCATCGTTACGGTTACGCCAACCAGGCGCAGTCGGTGGCGCTCGGAGACGGCCTCGAGCTTGTCGGCTGCGGCATCACCAACGCGGTGAAATGCCTCCCGCCGGAGAACAAACCGATGCCGGTCGAAGTCCGGCAATGCAACCGCTTCCTGAAGGCCGAGCTCGAGTCGCTTCCCGCGGACGGCGCGATCCTGGCGCTGGGCGCGATCGCTCACCAGGCGGTGCTGCTCGCCTTCGACTTGCGCCGCGCGGACCACACGTTCGCTCACGGCGCGCAGCACGCGCTGCCGGGAGGGCGCACCCTGTTCGACAGCTACCATTGCAGCCGCTACAACACCAACACTCGGCGCCTGACCGAAGCCATGTTCCACGAGGTCTTCGGCGCGATCGGCAGGCACCTCGAAGCGCGGCCGCAGGCGGTAGCGCCGCAGCGGCTATAATGTGCGGCAAGCGCTCGATGGTCCGGCAGCATCGCGCCACGGTGCGCGCGAATCCGCCGGCTATCACCCGTGCCGCACACGCGCTGCGCGGCACGTAGAGGGCGCCCCCATCAGCCCTCGCCACATGTCCGATCCCGCTGAAATCATCGCCGGCCTGCCGCACCTGCCCGGCGTCTACCGCATGCTCAATGCGGCCGGGGAAGTGCTGTACGTCGGCAAGGCGCTCGACCTGAAGAAGCGCGTCTCCTCTTATTTCCAGAAGACCTCGGGGCAATCGCCGCGCATCGCGATCATGGTCGGGCAGATCGCCACGGTCGAGACCACGGTCACGCGTTCCGAGGGCGAAGCGCTGCTCCTCGAGAACAATCTCATCAAGGCGCTCAACCCGCGCTACAACATTCTTTTTCGCGACGACAAGTCGTACCCGTATCTCGTGGTGACGGGACACGAGTACCCGCGCCTCGGCTTTCACCGCGGGCCGCTCGACGCGAAGCACCGCTACTTCGGCCCGTTTCCCGGCGCCGGCGCGGTCCGCGAAAGCATCCAGCTCATGCAGAAGGTCTTTCGCATCCGCACGTGCGAAGACACGGTGTTCACCAACCGCTCGCGGCCGTGCCTGCTGCACCAGATCAAGCGCTGCACCGCACCGTGCGTGAACCTGGTCGATGCGGCGTCTTATAACGAGGACGTGAACAGCGCCGAGCTCTTTCTGTCCGGCAAGGAAGACGAGGTGGTCCAGCGTCTCGAAAGCCGGATGACCGCGGCGGCCGAGCGCATGGAGTACGAGGAAGCGGCGCTGGTGCGCGACCGCATCACGGCCCTGCGCCGGGTTCGCGAGAAGCAGTTCGTCAGCGACGAAGGCGGCCGCGACACCGACGTGATCGGTTTCGCCCGCGTGTCGGGCGTGACGTGCGTGAACCTCGTGATGATCCGCGGCGGCCACCATCTCGGCGACAAGAACTTTTTCCCGCGCAACGCGGAGGAGTGGGGCGAGGACGAAGTGCTCGAAGCCTTTCTCGCCCAGCATTACCTGCGCCACGGCATCCCGCACCAGATCGTCGTCGGCGCGCGCTTCGACGCGGCGCCGTTCGAAGAGGCGCTCGCGGCGCAGGCCGGCCGCAAAGTGCACATCAACATGAACCCGACCGGCGCGCGGCGCGTGTGGCTCGAGATGGCCGCGAAGAACGCGCGCCTGGGCGCCGAGCAGGCGGTGAGCTCGCAGTCGACGCAGGAGACCCGCCTCGCAGCGCTGCAGCAGGCGCTCGAGCTGGGCGAGACGATGCAGCGGATCGAATGCTTCGACGTGAGCCATACGATGGGGGAGGCGACCGTCGCCTCGTGCGTCGTGTACGACCGGGGCGCAATGCAGAACAGCGAATACCGCCGCTACAACATCCGCAGCGCCGAGCCGGGCGACGATTACGGCGCGATGCGCGAAGTGCTGTCCAGACGTTACGGGAAAATCGTGGCGGCGGAAGGCAAGCTTCCCGACCTCGTGCTCATCGACGGCGGCAAGGGCCAGCTCGGCATCGCGGTCGAAGTGTTTGCGGAGCTCGGCCTCGAACACGTGCCGCTCGTCGCGGTCGCGAAAGGCGAAGAGCGCAAGCCCGGACTCGAGCAGCTCATCATGCCCGGACGCGCCGAGTCCCTGATGCTCGGCGCCGACCATCCCGCACTGCACCTCGTGCAGACCATCCGCGACGAAGCCCATCGTTTCGCGATCACCGGCCACCGTGCGCGCCGGGCGAAATCGCGCAACACGTCGCCGCTCGAATCGATATCCGGAATCGGCGCGAAGCGCCGGCAGCGGCTCCTCATGCGCTTCGGCGGCTTGCGCGGGCTGCTCTCCGCGAGCGTCGACGATCTGGTCCAGGTGGAAGGCATCAGCCGTCTGCTCGCCGAAAAGATTTACCAGGAACTGCACTGATGCCGCTGAACCTGCCCAACCTCCTCACGTGGCTGCGAATCGTACTCATCCCGCTTTTCGTCGGCATCTTCTACTTCGAAAAAAGCTGGGTCTCGCAGCCCAACCAGAACCTCGTCGCCACGGTCATCTTCACCGCCGCGGCAGTGACCGACTGGCTCGACGGCTGGCTCGCGCGCCGCCTGAACCAGACTTCGGCGTTCGGCGCTTTCCTCGACCCGGTCGCCGACAAGCTCATGGTCGCCGCCGCGCTCATCATCCTGGTGCAGCTCGGACGCCTCGACGCGATCATCGCGCTCATCATCATCGGCCGCGAGATCACGATCTCGGCGTTGCGCGAGTGGATGGCGCAGATCGGACACGCGAAAAGCATCGCCGTGTCCATGCTGGGAAAAATCAAAACGGTCTCGCAGATGGTCGCGATCCCGCTGCTGCTCTATGCCGACCCGGTCGGCGGCTTCGATCCGCAATACTGGGGCACCTGGCTCATTTACGTCGCCGCCGTGCTCACCCTCGTGTCGATGGTGTGGTACCTGAAGCTTTCCGTGCCGCTCGCATGGAAGAGGTAGTTGCCGCGAAAGCGCACCTTACGTATAATTCGGTTCGCTCCTATGCGGGAGTAGCTCAGTTGGTAGAGCGCAACCTTGCCAAGGTTGAGGTCGAGAGTTCGAGACTCTTTTCCCGCTCCAGTTTTGATAAAAGGGAAGCTCCGGCTTCCCTTTTTCTTGGCGCGATAGCAAATCGGTTATGCACGGGATTGCAAATCCCGCTAGCCCAGTTCGACTCTGGGTCGCGCCTCCATTCGATACGACATGCGAGCCACAGCCGCTCGCGCGATTGCGCACCGCTGCGCAACTTGTCACGTTCCATGCAACGCCCGTGGGGCCTCGCGCGCGATATTGCTTGGAGCCCGGGCGATCGGCTGGCATCCTTCGGCACCCATGACACGTCCGACGCTCACCATCACCACCCGGCTCGCGCTCCTCGTCGCGTTGCTGGCCACCTCCCTGCTGCTCGCATCGTTCTGGGGCTTGCATGCCTTGCAGGACGCAAATGAA
>JAQGNC010000663.1 GCA_028292065.1 Betaproteobacteria bacterium | reverse complement strand
TCTCCTTCCCCCTCAGGGGGAAGGTCGGGATGGGGGTGGGTGGCCTTTTCGGCTCGCGGTTTACCGCTTACCGCTACCGCCTCTTTACATCAATCCTTTAAACCGGACCCGGTGAGGCTTATCCGCCTCGTCGCCCAGGCGCTTGCGCCGGTCTTCCATGTAATCCGAGTGGTTGCCTTCGAACCACGTGACCTGGCTCTCGCCTTCGAAAGCGAGGATGTGGGTTGCCACGCGATCGAGGAACCAGCGATCGTGCGAGATCACCACCGCGCAGCCGGGGAAGTTGAGCAGCGCTTCTTCGAGCGCGCGCAGGGTCTCGACGTCCAGATCGTTGGTCGGCTCGTCGAGCAGCAGCACGTTACCGCCGCTGCGCAGCACCTTCGCCAGGTGCAGGCGGTTGCGCTCGCCGCCCGAGAGCTGGCCGACGAGCTTCTGCTGGTCGGTGCCTTTGAAGTTGAAGCGGCCCGCATAACCGCGGCTCGACGTGGTGTAGTCGCCCACCGTGATGACGTCGAGGCCGTCGGAGATTTCCTCCCACGCGGTCTTGGTGTTGTCGAGCTGGTCGCGGCTCTGGTCGACGTACGCGATCTTCACGCTCTCGCCGATACGCAACGTGCCTTCGTCCGGCGTTTCCTTGCCGACGAGCATCCGAAAGAGCGTCGTCTTGCCCGCGCCGTTCGGCCCGAGCACGCCGACGATGCCGCCGCGCGGGAGCCGGAAGCTGACGCCGTCGAAGAGCAGCTTGTCGCCGAAAGACTTCTTCAGGCCTTCGGCCTCGACGACGAGGTCGCCGAGGTGCGGTCCGGGCGGGATATAGATCTCGTTGGTCTCGTTGCGCTTCTGGAATTCGGCGGATTCGAGCTCGGCAAATCGCGCGAGCCTCGCCTTGCTTTTCGCCTGGCGCGCTTTCGGATTGGAGCGGACCCACGCGAGCTCGACTTTCATCGCCTTGGCGCGCGCCGATTCCTGCTTCTCCTCGATCTCGAGGCGCTGCTCCTTCTGTTCGAGCCACGTCGAGTAATTGCCTTCGTACGGGATGCCGTAGCCGCGGTCGAGCTCGAGTATCCAGCCCGCGACGTTGTCGAGGAAGTAGCGATCGTGAGTCACGCCGACGACAGTGCCGGAATAGCGCGCGAGGAACTGCTCGAGCCACTGCACCGACAGCGCATCGAGGTGGTTGGTGGGCTCGTCCAGGAGCAGCATGTCGGGCTCCGAGAGGAGCAGCCGGCACAGCGCGACCCGGCGGCGCTCGCCGCCCGAGAGCGTCGACACATCGGCGTCCCACGGCGGCAGGCGCAGCGCGTCGGCGGCGACTTCGAGCTTGCGCTCGACTTCCCAGCCGTTGACCGCGTCGATCCTGCCCTGCAGCTCGCCCTGCTCTTCGAGCAGCTTGCTCATCTCGTCGTCGTCGATCGGCTCGGCGAACTTGTCGCTGATCTCGTTGAAGCGCTTGAGCAGCGCCATCGTCGCGCCGACGCCTTCCTCGACGTTGCCGCGCACGTCCTTGGCCGGGTCGAGATGCGGCTCCTGCGGCAGGAAACCGACGCTCATGTTCGGCATCGGTATCGCTTCGCCTTCGAAGTCCTTGTCGACGCCGGCCATGATGCGCAGCAGGCTCGATTTGCCCGAGCCGTTAAGCCCGAGCACGCCGATCTTGGCGCCGGGGAAAAACGAGAGAGAGATGTCTTTCAGGATGACACGCTTGGGGGGCACGATCTTGCCCACCTTGCGCATCGTATAGACGTACTGAGCCATGGAATGGATTACCTGGGGAGTTGGTCGCTGAGACGGGTGGAACTGAGGTCTGCATGATAGCGGATAAAAGCGCCGTGGGTTCTAACGAGCGCGATGTGAGGCATTCGCTTGAAGCGCCACGGGCTTACGCTTATCGGCCCGCTGCGGCCGGTCGCCGCACGCCGTGCGGCATACGGATTGCGATGACGGCATGACGCGCAGCCTCGACCATTACGAAGCGGCGCGTGTAATCCTATCAACGTCATGAGGAGCTTCAAGCATGAGACGAATGGCAATTGCAGCAGGTGTAGCGCTCGCGTTGTCCGCGAGCCTCGCAGGTGCGCAGACTGCGGGCAGCAGCGGCATGGGTGCGAGCGATTCAGGCGCGAGGGGCGCCACCGCAACCGGCGGCAACAACGACGCGAACGGCGCCACGACCGAGCGCTCCACGCGCAAGCACAAGGCCAGGAAATCCGCTCGCAACAGCACGGGCAGCCGCAGCGCCGGCTCGATGAGCGGCGGCGACTATGCGACAGGCGCCACGAGCGGCTCGGCGCACGGCGCCATCGGCCCTGGGCGCGATCCTGTGGGCTCCGCCAATAGCGGGACCGGGTCGGTCACGACCCACTCGGTCAGCGCTCCCGCAGGTCCGGCTGCGGGTGCCGGGATGGACGGCGGTGGCGGTGGCGGTGGCGGTGGCGGTGGCGGCGGGGGTGGCGGTGGTGGCGGGGGTGGCGGCGACTAAAGCCAGCCTGAGCGTGTCGGCGCGCGGCGTGAGACACGCCGCGCGTTCATCTAGCAGAGCAGGCGCTCGAACTCCCGGCGCACCACGCCGTAGCACTCGCACGCAGCCTTCTCCAGCCCCTCACGATCGACGATCTCGATGACCCCGCGGCTGTAGCGGATGAGGCCCGCCTGCTGCAGTCCGCCGGCGACCTCGCTGACGCTGGCGCGGCGTACCCCCAGCATCTCCGCGAGGAATTCCTGCGTGAGCTCGATGACCGGCCGCCGCACGCGGTCCTGCGACATGAGGAGCCATTTCGACAGGCGCTGCTCCACCGGGTGGAGCCGGTTGCACCCGACCGACTGCGTGATCTGGCAGTAGAACGCCTGCGCGTAGCGGCGCACGAGCTGCTCGAAGCGGCCGCCGAGCGCGACCTCCGCGGTGAAGTCCGCAGCCGGCAGGCGCAAAGTCTCTCCGGGCACTTGGTAGAACGCGTCGTTCGCGTCGTGCGCGACGCCGAAGAAAAGCGGCAGCCCCGCGAAGCCTTCGCTGCCGACGGTCCCGACTTCGACCACATCGCCGTTCTGCATCGTGGTCACTACCGAGACCATCGCGTTGAGTGGAAAATCGACGAACGCGATCCGTTCTCCGCGCCTAAACACCATATCCTTGTGCTTGACCGACACTCGCTCCATGCGCTCGAGCAGCCGCGCACGGTCGTCTTCCGGGAGCAGGTCGAGCAGATGGTTCCGGCCCGCGCGGTTCAGCTCGCACGGTGCGTCCGATGGCTTATTCATGCAGTTCCCCGAAGTGACTTGGCAGCTCGAGCACGGCGCCGGAGGCGCCCCCACGTGCATATTTTCCGCCGTGATGAAGGCGCGCGTATGTCCGTTGGCGCACGTATGGGATTCTGCCGAGGCTCCGCAGTCGCGCGGCCGGGGCCGGGGCCGGGCGTCGACCAAAGCGCGGTAACATAGTCCGGGCAGCCGCCGGACCGCCGTAGAGCGGCGCAGACTCGCCATCGCCCACCGGAGGATTTCATGCAGCTGAATCTGCGCGTACTGGCGTGCGCACTCGTGCTCATCGCGGCGCCTGCCGCGGCGCGTGTCACCGCCGTCACGATCACG
>JAQGNC010000636.1 GCA_028292065.1 Betaproteobacteria bacterium | reverse complement strand
CCCACGACGGTTGTGGAGCGCTTCGCGGCGTCCGGCGCGCTCGCGAGGGCGCGGGTGGGCGCGGACATTCGACCGTCCTGGGGCGTCGTCATCATCGGGTTTCGAGCAGCTGGTTGGTATTGTGCTTCGCTTGTGGTCCGCTCGCGAGTGCGAAGTTAACAACCGATAGGTTGAGCTTTCGTGCACGATTTGTGAATGCATCGTGAAACGCCGCGGCGCGCGTATGCACGCGCCGACGATGCGGACAGCGCCACCCGCTCGCGTCGCGGCTCGGGCGCGGCTTGCCGTCAGCGGCGAAGCGACTCATTTGAGGTAAAGTGGCGTCCGTGCGTATCCTGATCATCGAAGACGATCGCTCGATCGCGACCAACCTCTACGATTTCCTCACCGGCCGCGGGCATACCGTGGACGCGGCTGCGGACGGCGTCACCGGCTTGCACCTCGCGATCACGCACGCCTTCGACGCAATCGTGCTCGACATCGGGCTGCCGGGCATGGACGGCATCAAGGTGTGCAGCAAGCTGCGCAGCGAAGCGCACGTCGACACGCCGGTGCTCATGCTCACCGCCCGCGACACCCTGCAGGACAAGCTCAAAGGCTTCGAGCACGGCGCCGACGATTACCTCGTGAAGCCTTTCGCGCTGAAAGAAGTGGAAGCGCGGCTCACCGCGCTGCACAAGCGCAGCAGCGGCCGCGTCACCGAAAAAGTGCTCACCGCAGGCGAGCTCACGCTCGATCCGCGGACCCTGCTCATCCAGTTCGCAGGCGCCGAAGTGAAGCTGCCGCCCAAGTGTATCCGCCTGCTCGAGCTGATGATGTCGCAGCCGGGGCGCGTGTTCAGCCGCGCCGAGCTCGAGCACGGCGTCTGGGGCGATTCCCAGGAGACGAGCGACACCCTGCGCAGTCACATGCACCTGCTGCGGCGTGCCCTCGTCGAAGCCGGCGGGCACGATCCGATCGAGACCGTGCACGGCCTCGGCTACCGGCTGCTCGAACGTGCGCGCCCCGTTTAAGCTCGATCTGAGGCGCAGGATCGCGCTGGTGCTGGCCACCGTCTGCATCGCGGTCGTCGGGGCGCTGGGAATCACGTTCTACATGGCCTCCGAGGACATGGAAGAAGCCCTCGTCGACCAGATCGTCTCGGAGGAGCTCGATTCCCTGATTCACCGCGGCAGCACGTCCGCGACCCCTGCGAGCGCGAGCGGGCCCAACCTTCAGTATTACGTCTTACGCACGCCCGCCGACCGGCAAAAGATCGCGCCGAACCTGCGCGACCTCGGGCCCGGCGGTCACCAGATCGGCACGGGCAGCGACGAGCTCAAGGTCGCCGTGCGCGACGTCGACGGCGTGCGCTACATCGTCGCCTACGATTCAGGGGCTCACGAGGTGCGCGAGCAGCGGTTGAAGAACCTGGTGGTGCTGGCGATCGCCACCGCGGCGCTGGTGGCCATCGTGCTCGGATACCTGCTCGCCGGCGTGCTCACACGCCAGCTCACCGAGCTCGCCGAGAAACTGCCGCGGCTGTCGCCGGATGAGCCGCACGCGCCGTTCGAGCGCGCCGACCACGACCCGGAAGTCGCAGCGCTCGCGCACGCGCTCGATCAGTATCACGCGCGCATGGTCGACATGATCCGCAGGGAACAGGAGTTCACCGCCAACGCGAGCCACGAGCTGCGCACGCCGCTCACGGCGATCCGCACGAGCTGCGAGCTCCTCGGCGCCGAGCAGAATCTCAGCGACAAAGGGCGTGCGCGGCTCGACATGGTCGCCGCCGCCGCGGAGCAGATGACCGAGCGCATCGAGACCCTGCTCTATCTCGCGCGGCAGCGCCCGCCGACCCTGGCGCAGCCGGTCGGGCTGCGCGAATGCGTCACCCAGGCGGCCGCGGGCTGCCGTGAAGAGATCTCCCGCAAAGGCCTCGAGTTCGACGTGCCGATCGGTGCTGACGCAGTCGTGACGCTGGACCGCAACGCGCTGCAGCTCGTGCTGGCCAATCTCATCAAGAATGCGGTGCGCTACACCGATCGCGGTTACGTGCGGGTCAGCTACGACGAGCCGCGGCTCACGGTCGCCGACTCGGGCTCGGGCATCTCGCCGCAGCACCTGCCGCAGGTCTTCGAGCGCTACTATCGCGGCGAGGCCGATCTCGACGGCCTCGGCCTCGGGCTCGCGATCGTTCGCCGCATCTGCGACGACCTCGGCTGGAAAATAGAGGTTCAGAGCCAGCCCGGGTCGGGATCGGCTTTCAGCATCCTTCTCGCCTGACGCGGCCGCACGCTGTTCACGCCTTCTTCACACCCTTTTGATAAAAGCTAGACCGGGCGCTTGTTATGGTCGGGCGGCCCTTCACAAGAACACCTCGAATGCCCCGAGCAGTACCTTTGCGCTGGATCACGATCCCGCTCATCCTGGCGACCCTCCTGCTGGCCGTCGACCTGACCACCGACCTCGACCGGACGCTCACGCGCTACGTTTACGACGCGCACAGCGCCGGCTTCCCGCTGAGGACCAGCTACTGGCTCGACGTGGTCATGCACCACTGGACGAAATACGCGGTGATCACGCTCGGTTGCATCGCGGTCGCGGGGCTCCTGCTCAGCTTTGCGCTGCCCGCGCTCAGGCCGTGGCGCCGCATACTGCTGTTCCTCGCGCTGGCGATCGCACTGGCGCCGCTCAGCGTCACCGCCGGGAAGGCCGCCAGTGCCAGGCATTGCCCGTGGGACATCGATGAATTCGGCGGGCTGGTGCCGTACGCACGGATGTTCGAGCCGACTCCGCCGAGCGTGAAACCCGGCCACTGTTTCCCGGCGGGGCATGCATCGACCGGTTTCGCGCTGATGGCGTTCTACTTCGCCGCGCACGTTCTCGGCATGCGCAGGGCCGCCTCGGCGGCGCTCGCGACGGGCATCGCCGCGGGGCTCATTCTCGGCGCCGGCCGAGTCCTTCAGGGCGCGCACTTCGCGAGCCACGTCGCGTGGTCCGGCCTCCTGTGCTGGGCAGTGATGGTCGTGCTGTACGCGCTGATATTCCGTGTCGCAGACCGCAGACCGTCTGCCGTACCCGCGGCGGTGCGGCTCGGCCAACCCGAAAGCGCATAGCGCCGCGGCGCATGCCGCGCCCTCGATCCCCGGCTCGGACCGGCTGACGCACCCGCCCGCACGTGGCACACTGCATACACGCGGTGCGGAGGGGCCATGCAGAGAAGCTCAGGCTTCACGATCATCGAGATCGTGATCGTTCTGGTCGTCATCGGTCTGCTGCTGGGCGCTGCGCTGAAAGGACAGGAGCTCATCACCGGCGCGCGGGTGCGCAGCCTCTTGCAGCGGCAGGACGAGATCAAGACGGCGTATTACGGTTTCGTCGATCGTTACCACGCGCGGCCCGGGGACTACGCCCAGGCGAGCGCGACGATCAGCGGTGTAGCGGCAGGCCCGTGCGGAACGCCGGCGGCGGACGGCAACGGGAACGGCAACCAGCAGATAGAAACCACCGGTGCCGAGAAGACGCTGGTGTGGGAACACCTGGCGAAGTCCGGCTTCCTCAATGGAAGTTATACCTGCGCGCTCACGGTGAGCCCCGCCACTTCCCCTTACAACGCCTACGGCGAACCTCTCGAGCTCGTGCACGACGCGCAGCACGCAGGCGTCGCGCAATCCCGCCACAACCTGAAGACCGGCGCGAAGGTGCCGTCCAACCTGCTCGGCGAGATGGACCGGAAGATCGATGACGGCGACGCCACCCGCGGCACCTTCCGCGCGATGCTGAGCCCGTCGATCACGCCCGCGGACTGCTACACCACCGAAGGCGCGTGGCGGGGCGACGCGCCCGGAACGAACTGCGGCGCGACGTCGCTGTTCTGAGCTTGCAGTTGTGGCGCAGGCGCCTCGCCTGCAGCTGCTGCCGGCGAGGCGCAGGCGCTACACGTCTTGCGAAACCGGTCTGTCCCTGACGTCAGTCGACGATCGCCCGCGCTCCGCCTCTGAGCGTGCCGCCGACGTCGCCGCTGCCGCTGACGCCGCCGGTCCCGCCGAGGGCACTGCCGCCGCCGCGACTCGGCGCGTTGCGATCCTGGTTGTCCTGGGCTGCGTTGGCCGCCGCGCGACCTCCGGTTGTCGGCGTGCCGTCAGGCGCGATGCCGGCGTCGCTGGAGGCGCCTGCGGCCGCGCCGGACGAGGCGCCCGCGGGCGCGTTCATTCCGGTGACGCCGGGACCGATGGGCGTATCGGCGAAAGCCGCCGTGGCGAGCACGAGCGTGAAAGCTGCTGCGAGAGATACTTTCCTGGTCATGGCCGACCTCCTTGAAGAGCGGGTGGTGTGCGGAGGCGCGTTTGCCCCGGCGTGTTTAACGAGGCAAGGCCCATGCCGCTCCAGCGAGCGCGCCACCGGCCCCGGCATGCGCCCATCGTGTATATTGGACGGGCCCCGAAACGCCGGCCCTCCATCTTGATCACACGTGCAAAGCTCAGGCGCCCCATCGGCGCGCTGCTCGTCATCGGCGGCGCGATACTCATGTGGCTCGCGCCTGGTCCGACGTTCACTTCGCTCTCCGGCGCGGGGCTCGCGCTACTCCTCGCGGGCATCGTGCTCGAACTCGTCGGCATCGCGCTCGAGCGCCGCGCGGAAGACCGAAAAATCCGGCGCCCCCCTGATTCCTGAGCGTTTGCGCGTGCAACGCATCCCGCGCGCGAGGCTCAGCGCCGCCTTCGCCTGTCTGCAGCTGTGCGTCGCCGCGGCGGCGCAGGCGGCGCGTCCCATGATCACCGACGATGCGCGCATCGTGGACGCGCAAGCGTGCCAGCTCGAGACATGGGTCAGGCGCAACGAAGCCAGCACCGAGCAGTGGGCGTTACCCGCGTGCAATCCGACCGGGAACCTCGAGCTCTCATTCGGCGGCGCGCGGACGCTCGAGTCCGGAACGGCGCGGACCACTGACGTTCAGGCGCAGGCCAAGACGATCCTCAAACCGCTCGAGACGAACGGCTGGGGTTTGGCCCTGGCGGTGGGGAACCTGCGGCATCCGGGCGAGCAGCCTCGAGGCGACTTCGCGCGCAACCTGTACGGCTACGTTCCGCTCAGCCTCTCGTACGCCGACGATCTCGCGGTGGTGCATTTCAACATCGGCTTGCTGCGGCAGGAGAACGAGTCGCGGCACCGCGTCACCTCGGGCCTCGGCGCGGAGATACGACTGCAACCGCGGCTCTTTTTCATCCCCGAAGTGTTCAGGCAGGAACAAGGCCGCCCTTTTTTCCAGGCGGGCCTGCGCTACTGGATCGTTCCGCAGCGCGTGCAGATCGACACGACTTACGGCGACCGCCTCGGCGGCGCCGGCGCGCGGCAGTGGTTCTCGGTCGGACTGCGGCTGATCACGCCGCGGTAAGGCGTGGGGTCAGACCCCGGCTTCATCGGGGTCTGACCCCGGTTTGTTGCGCGGGAACCGGGGTCAGACCCCACCCAGGCAAAACCAGGGTCTGACCCCTACAGCCCTGGGGTCTGACCCCATGCGCCTCACGGCGGGGATCAGCACGAGCGTGACATCGCGACCCCGATCCAGAGGACGACGCCCACGACGTGCAGCGCACGGGCGACTCCCCACCATTCCACGTCAGGACCCCGGAGGTCCGGCGAAAAGCTGATACATCCAGACGACGAATCCATAGCCGCTGACGATCAGCACCGACAGGATCGGGGCCATGACGAAGCTCAGGAAAAGCCATGTCCTGAATTCTTCGGTTTTTCGCCGGCGCCCGTCGTTTGCGGCGCTCTCGCCCGAGTCGGGCGCGGATGCCCTATCGCTCATGTCCCTTCTCCATCGCGGACATGTCGGGCAGGCGGTGCGCGATGCCCTTGTGACAATCGATACACGTTTTCTCGCCTCTATCGAGCGCCGTCGAGTGGGCGTCGGCCGCCCGCTTACCCTGACGCGTGAAATCCATCGACTGGAATTGGTGGCAGTTGCGGCACTCGAGCGAATCGTTCGCCTTGAACCGCGCCCACTCGCGTTGGGCGAGCTCGAGCCGCTTGTCGAGGAACTTGTCGCGCGTGTCTATGGTGCCGAAGATCTTGCCCCACACTTCTTTGGAGGCTTGCATCTTGCGGGCCATCTTGTGGGTCCACGCATGCGGCACGTGACAGTCGGAGCATTTCGCGCGGACGCCTGAGCGGTTGGTGAAATGGATCGTCGGCTGCAGCTCCTGGTAGACGTTGTCGCGCATCTCGTGACAGCCCGTGCAGAACTGCTCGGTATTCGTCGCTTCCATCGCGGTATTGAATCCGACCCAGAATATGACGCCGCCGTTGAAGCCGCCGATCGTAAGAAAGCCGAGGCTGTAGTAAGCGCTGGGCCGGGTGAGCGTGCGCCAGTAGCGCTTGATCAGGTCGATCATGCCGGGCCTCGCCTACTTCTTCTTCAACGGCGGTTTTCCCTGTCCCTGGGTGCGCCTGACGACCGTCTCCGCGTCCTCGAACGTGTTCGGCACCGTGAGCTCGAGCCTCGCTTCGGTCTGCACCACGTGACACGTGTCGCAGAAGTACCGCCGGGGCGCGATGTCCGCCAGGAAGTTGCCGTCGCGATCGGTGTAATGCGTCACGCTGATCGGCGTCGCCTGGCTCTCCGCGGCTTTCGCCCGCGAATGGCACATCACGCAGCGGTTCGCGAAACGGTCGATCTGGTAGTTGTCGATGCTGTGCGGAATCGTCGGCGGCTGCATCGGGTACGAGCGCGTGCGCTTGACGTCCTTGTTCTCGGTCGTCGCGAGCGGCAGCGGCCGGGTGGCCTCGTCGATGCGCACGGGACCGCGCAGCGGATCGTGTTTCTCGACGCCCGCCGAGGCGGCGAGCCCGGCGGCAGTGACGCCGGCGAGAACGACAGCGAGGATCGCGTTGGTTGCGCGCCTCATACCTTAACCACCTTGCACGCGCACTTCTTGTAGTCGGTCTGGAACGAGATCGGGTCGGTCGCATCGAGCGTGAGCTTGTTGATGAGCTGGCTTGCGTCGAACCACGGCACGAAGATCACGCCCGGCGCCGGCTTGTTGCGGCCGCGCGTCTCGACTCGCGTGCGCATCGTGCCTCGACGCGACTGGAGCTCGACTTCGGAACCGCGTCGAACGCCGATCGCTTTCGCGTCGTCGGGGTGCATGAACACCACGGCGTTCGGAAACGCGCGGTGCAGCTCGGGCACGCGGCCTGTCATCGAGCCCGAGTGCCAGTGCTCGAGCACGCGCCCGGTAACGAGCCACATCGGAAACGCGGCGTCGGGAGACTCCGCCGGCGGCTCGTACGGCAGCGAGTAGATGAAAGCCTTGCCGTCGGGGTTGCCGTAGAACTGGTAACCGCTGCCGGCTTTCACGTAAGGGTCGGTCCCTTCGCGATAACGCCAGCGC
>JAQGNC010000628.1 GCA_028292065.1 Betaproteobacteria bacterium | reverse complement strand
CTCTACGAGCGCTGGCGTCTGCCGGGTGCAGTCGTGCTCGCGGTGCCTTTTGCAGTTGCGGGCGCACTTCTCCTCGTATGGATTCGTGGAATGGAAAACGACATTTATTTCCAGATCGGCCTCGTCGTGCTGATCGGTCTTGCGGCGAAGAATGCGATTCTGATCGTGGAGTTCGCGCAGCAGGGTCTGCTGGCAGGGATGACGCCGATCGACGCCGCGCTGCAGGCGGCAAGACTGCGTTTCCGCCCGATCGTGATGACGTCGCTCGCTTTCGTCCTCGGCGTGCTGCCGCTCGCGGTCGCTTCGGGCGCGGGCGCAGGCGCCCGACGCTCGATGGGAACCGGCGTGGTCGGCGGCATGCTCGCGGCGACATTCATCGCGACGGTGTTCGTGCCCCTGTTCTTCGTGCTGCTCGCGCGGCGCCAGAAGATGGGCGAGAAGACCGAGCCCGAACCTGCGATCGAAGTGGCGAGGGAGACGCCATGAGCGCCACGCAGCGATTTTCTCCCTCGCCCCGCGGTAGCGGGGAGAGGGTCGGGGTGAGGGGAAGCTTGAAAGCAGCGCTGTTCGCAATGCTCTGCGCCACAGCCATGTCCGGCTGCATGCTCCTGGGCCCGAACTACAAGCGCCCCGCCGTCAACGTGCCCGCCGCGTACCCCGAGGCGAGCACCGAAGGCACCCTCACCGTCCCCGCCGACTGGTGGCGGCTCTACAAGGACCCGCTGCTCGACGACTTCGTCGCGAGCGGTCTTCAGAAGAACGCCGACCTCAAGCTGGCGCTCGCCCGCATGGCCGAAGCCGAAGCCGTGGTGCGCGAAGCGAACGCGGCGTTCCTGCCCGAGGTCGATGCGAACGGCGCAGCCGGACGCGCGCGATCGAGCACCAGCACCGGAGTCCTGCCGCCCGGCGCGCTGGCGATCCGCAACAACTTCGCGCTGTCAGCCAACACCTCGTTCGAGCTCGACTTCTGGGGCCGCCTGCGCCGCGGACGCGAATCGGCCGGCGCGCAGTTTCTGAGCACCCGCTACGGCCGCGACGTCGTCGCGCTCACGCTCGTCGCGGGCATCTCGCAGTCGTATTTCACGGTGCGCGGCCTCGACGCGCAGATCGTGGTCTCGCGCGAGAGCCTTGCCGCCGCCGAAGACTCGGTCGACATCGCACGCAAACGCGCCGACGCCGGCGTCACTTCGGACCTCGACGTCAACCAGGCCGAAGCCAATCGCTCGCAGATCGCGGCGCAGATCAAGGAGCTGCGCCGCCTTCGCGCTGTCGCAGTTCACCAGCTGGGCCTGCTGAGCGGCGTACTCGACGTGCAGGTGCCCGAAGGCGACGTGTGGAAGCTGCCGGTGCCGCCGCTCCCTCCCGCGGGCTTGCCTTCGACGCTGCTCGAGCGCAGGCCCGACGTGCGCGAAGCCGAAGCGACCCTGGTCTCGGCCAATGCGCTGATCGGCGTCGCACGCGCGGCCCAGTTCCCGACCCTCAGTCTGACCGCCGCGCTCGGCGCGCAAAGCCGCGAGCTCTCAAGCATGTTTTCCAGCGGCGCCGGTATCTGGTCGATCGGCCTGGGCGTGGTCGGCCCGATCCTCGACTGGGGCCGCTACGCCGCGCGCACCCAGCAGGCCGAAGCGCGGGCGAACCAGGCCGCCGCGACTTACGAGAGGACCGCGCAGACGGCGTTTCGCGAAGTCTCCGATGCGCTTTCGAACGTGAGCCTCGCCGCGGACACCGAGCGCGATCTGCGCGACCGCGTCGAACAGGCTTCCAACACCCTGCGGCTTGCGAACCTGCGCTACCGCTCGGGCTACTCCGCGTATCTCGAAGTGCTCGACGCGCAGCGCACGCTCAACGACGCGCAGCTCGCCCTCGCGCGCAACCGTCAGCTCTACCTGAACTTCACGGTAGACCTGATGAACTCGCTCGGCGGGGGATGGACGCCTTACTGACGGCGTCCGGTCCCCGCCCAGGGCGGTAAACCAGCAGAGGGAAACCAAAAGTTTCCCTCCGTAACCTCCCTCCCTTCGGCTATCTGCCGATCACGTTGTCGTAGCGCAGGCGCCCTCGCCTGCAGCCGCCCGGCGCCCTGCTACTATGTGTCGATAAACGGCACATATTCGAAAGGGGGAGTCATGGCAGCACAACAAGACAAAGCAGCAATCCTCGCAAGCCTTCCGGTACGTCCGGATGAGGATCCATTCGTCGTCGCGACCGGCGGCTTCTATCGCCGCTGGTTCAACCTGCTCGACGATCTCCAGCCGCTGCTCGATACGGTGAAGAAGCTCGAAGGCACCGAAGACGAGATGTGGGTGCCGGCGTGGAGCGCGGTCGCGCAGCGCTTCGAGAAAGAAGCCGACGCCGCGCTCGCGCGCGACGACAAACCTGGCGCGCGCCGCGCTTTCCTCGAAGCGAAGACGTATTACAGCCTCGCGCGCTTTCCCGCGCCGTATCGCTCGGGTTCGCCGATCTGCCCGCCTGAAATGGGACCGCTGAAAGCGCAGGCGTATGACGATTACCTGCGCTGCTTCCATCGCGCCGCGCAGTTCCTCGAGAACCCGCCCGAGCCGCTTCGCATCGCGCGAGGCGAGCACGAAGCCACCGGTTACCTGCGTTTGCCGAAAGGCGCGTCCGCGAGCAACCGCGTTCCCGCGGTGCTCGTGATGTGCGGCGGCGACATGTACAAGGAAGACCGCGAGAAGTACGCCGAAGGCGCGCTGAAGGAAGGTCTCGCCGCGCTCGTGGTCGACGCGCCCGGCACCGGCCAGACCACATTCCCGCACGCGCCCGAGTCCGTGGTTGCGTGGCAGTCGGCGCTCGACGAGCTGGCGAAGCGACCTGAAATCGACGGCGATCGGCTCGGCGCTTTCGGGGTGAGCCGCGGCGGCCTGTGGGTGATGCGTCTCGCCGCGACCGACCCGCGCATCAAGGCGCTGATCTCGATCGCGCCCGGCGGCGTCGGCTACTGGGGCACTGCGGAAGAGCGCGCCGACTGGCGCAAGCACGTCGACGAGCGCGGCAAGTTCTGGTTCGGCCCACGCGCCACGCGCCCCGCGCGCAAACCGCTGACCGAAGAAGACCAACGCAAGGAGTTCCTGCGCTGGTCGCTCAAGGACAACGATCTCCTCCAGAACCTGACGATGCCGATGCTGCTGATCAACGGCAAACAGGACCACCTGACCCCGATCGGCAATCTCTATCTGCTGCTGGAAAGCGGCCCCGCCACCGGCCGGGTCGCACGCGTCTATCCCGATGATGGCCACATCGCCGCGAAGAACGAACGCGAGTGGGGACCGGCCGCGTGGAAATGGCTGCGCGAGCAACTGACCGCCTGACGAATTCACCGCATTCGAAACGACTGCATTCGTGCGACACCACGCACGCGTGCGTGCGTGCGACCGCTGCACGCGCCCCTTAAACCCGCCGATTCGCCGACCTATACCTGCGGATAGTTATCCGTACGCATAGTTTTCAGTTGCAGGGTGCGCGAGTAAATTTCGCGCCCTTCGTTCGAGTTACACAGTTCGAGGCGGGCCGTCCGACAGGGCGGCCCGCCTTTTTTTGGTTACGCGAAGCGCAACTTCAATTCCGGGGCTCGGCATGTCTGCAAAAACGATGAAAGCGCGCGTGGTGTGGGGGATTTCGCTGTTGGCCGCATTCGCGGTCGTGGCCGTGGGCCAGCGCGAACAGGCGCGCGCACAGGCCGCGCCGGATGCCGTGCGACCGCTGGGGTCGCTCAAGACCGTCGCTGTTCCCAAGCCCTCGAACCTGCGCGACTTCGTGCGCAACGAGGCTGCGGCGATCGCGCTCGGCAAAGCCCTTTTCTGGGACATGCAGGTCGGCAGCGACGGCGTGCAGGCCTGCGCCAGTTGTCACTTCCATGCCGGCGCGGACAGCCGCTCCAAGAACCAGTTGAACCCCGGGTCCTCAGCCGGCGGTTTCTCGTTCGAGATCGGCACGCCGAACTACCAGCTCAAAGCCACCGATTTTCCGTTCCATCGGCTGGCCGATCCTGACGACCGCCTGTCGGTTGTGCAGTCGGACAGCAACGACATCGCCTCTTCCCAGGGGGTATTCATGTCGACGTTCATCGACGTGGTCCGCGGCAGCCCGCAGGACCTCGTGACCCAGCAGTACGATGCGGTGTGGAACGTGCAAGGCACGACGGTGCGCCGCGTCGCGGGCCGGAATACGCCGAGCAACATCAACGCGGTGTTCAACTTCCGCAACTTCTGGGACGGACGGGCGAAGAACGATTTCAACGGCGTGAACCCGTTCGGCTCCAGAGATCCCGAGGCGTACATCCTGAAAGCCCCCGATCAGTACAACCTGCAAAAAGTCCAGGTGAGCCTGGACAACTCGTCACTCGCCTCGCAGGCGGTGGGACCGGCGCTCAGCCCGGTCGAAATGTCCGCCGAAGGCCGGATCTTCCAGAAGATCGGGCGCAAGCTCGGCAAGAAGATGGGGCATCTGCGCCCGCTCGACACTCAGCTCGTGGCGCCCGACGACAGCGTACTGGGACCGCTCAGCAACTATCCGAAGCCCGGAATCAAAGCGGACTACACCTCGATGGTCCAGGCCGCGTTCCAGCCGGTGTGGTGGCAGTCGAAGCTGATCGTCACGGTCGATGCGAACGGCGATCCGTTGTCGTGGGCCCGCCCTGACCGGGTGTTGGAGACCGACGAGTACACCCAGCTCGAGTACAACTTTTCGCTCTTCTGGGGGATCGCGATCCAGATGTACGAGGCGACGCTCGTCGCCAACGACACGCCGTTCGACAAATTCATGGAAGGCAACACCGCCGCGCTCACCACCGAGCAGCAACTGGGGCTGCAGATCTTCCAGAACAAGGGCCGCTGCGCGAATTGCCACGGCGGACCCGAGCTCACCAACGCCTCGGTCGCGAACGTGAGAGACCAGCGCATCGAGCGCATGACGATGGGCGACGGCGGGATCGCGGCCTACGACAACGGCTTCTACAACATCGGCGTGAGACCGACGAGCCAGGATCCCGGCGTGGGCGGGTTCGACCCGTTCGGCACCCCGCTATCGGACTCCCGGCTCGCCGTGCTCGGCCTCTTCACCGATCCGATGCCCAGTCCTGCGATCGTGCCCGGCGAGCGCGTGGTGGCGGACGGCGCTTTCAAGGTGCCCGGATTGCGCAACGTCGAGCTCACCGCCCCCTACTTTCACAACGGCGGTCAGCGCACGCTGCTGCAGGTGGTCGAGTTCTACAACCGCGGCGGCGACTTCCACGAGAACAACATCGACAATCTCGATCCCGACGTCCAGCGGCTCGGCTTGACCACCGTCGAGAAGAACGCGCTGGTCGCTTTCCTCAGGGGACTCACCGACGAGCGTGTGCGCTCGCACCGCGCGCCGTTCGATCACCCGCAGCTCTTCGTGTCCAACGGCCATCCCGGAGACCAGAACGCGGTCACCAACGATGGCACGGGTAAGGCGACCGATCAGTTACGCGAGATCCCGGTGGTCGGCGCGCGCGGATACTCGACGCCGCTTCCGAATTTCCTCAGCCCCTAAGATGAGCGGCCGCGCAGGGCCGGACCCCGACTGAATCTGCTGCCGCCGTCGACTATCCGAAGGCATAGTGTTCACTGTCAGGCCGGGCGCGTACAGTTTCGCGTCCTCGTTCGCGAGACAGCGGTCGAGCGGGTCGTCCCACGAGGCGGCGCGCGCGTCCCGACAAGCCCAACGCAATTCAATCAAAGCGCTCCCGGATGTCCGCGAGGACGGTGAAAACGCGACTGGTGTGGGCAATTTCTCTGCTGGCCGCGCTGGCGATTCTCGCCGTGGGCCAGCGCGAACATGCACGCGCGACCGCCGCAACGGAGGCGGTGCGCCCGCTGGGATCGCTCAAAACCGTCGCCGTCCCGCGGCCCTCCCGCGTGTCCGAGTTCGTGAGGGACGAAACCGCGGCGATCGCGTTGGGCAAAGCGCTGTTCTGGGACATGCAGGTGGGAAGCGACGGCGTACAGGCATGCGCCAGTTGTCACTTCCATGCCGGAGCGGACAGCCGGTCCAAGAACCAGCTGAATCCCGGCGCCGAAGGCGGGGATTTCACCTTTCAGACCGGCGGGCCGAACTACCAGCTCGAGCCCGCCGACTTTCCGTTCCATCGACTCGCGGACCCGGACGATCGCCTCTCGACCGTGCAGTCGGACAGCAACGACATCGCGTCCTCGCAGGGCGTATTCATGTCGCGCTTCGTCGACGTCATCCACGGCAGCGCGCAGGACCTTGCGAATCACCAATCCGACCCGGTGTGGAACGTGCACGGCACGACTGTGCGGCGGGCCGCGGGCCGCAACACGCCGACCAATATCAACGCGGTGTTCAACTTCCGCAACTTCTGGGACGGACGCGCGCAGAACGACTTCAACGGCGTGAATCCCTTCGGCTCCAGAGATCCGAGCGCCTACGTACTCAAAGCGCTCGATGCGAACAACCCGCAAAAAGTCAGGGTGAGCCTCGACAACGCCTCGCTCGCTTCACAGGCGGTGGGACCGGCGCTCAGCCCGTTCGAGATGTCGGCGGACGGCCGCAGCTTCCGCAAGATCGGGCGCAAGCTCGGCAGGAAGATGGAGCATCTGCGGCCGCTCGAGAATCAGCTCGTGGCGCCCGACGACAGCGTGCTGGGGCCGATCAGCAACTATCCGCGGCCCGGACTCAAGACCAGCTACACCTCGATGGTGCAGGCCGCTTTCGATCCGGTGTGGTGGCAGTCGCCGGCGATCATCACGCTCGATGCACACGGCGAGCCGCTGTTCTCGGCGCGGCCCGACCGCGAGCGGACGACCGACGAGTACACCCAGCTCGAGTTCAACTTTTCGCTGTTCTGGGGGATCGCGCTCCAGATGTACGAAGCGACGCTGATCGCCGACGACACGCCGTTCGACAGGTTCATGGAGGGCAAGGCGTCTGCGCTCACGGTCGAGCAGCAGCAGGGGCTGCGGATCTTCCAGGACAAGGGCCGATGCGTGAATTGTCATGGCGGGCCGGAGCTCACCGATGCCTCGGTCGCGAGCGTGAAGGAGCAGCGGATCGAGCGCATGGCGATGGCAGACGGTGCGATGGCGTCGTATGACAACGGCTTTCACAACATCGGCGTGAGGCCGACGCAAGAAGATCGCGGCGTCGGCGGGTCGGACCCATTCGGCGCGCCGCTGGCGGATTCCGTGCTCGCCCGGCGAGGCCTCCTTCTCCCTGCGAAGCTCGATGCGCCGATCGGCCGCAACGAGAGAATCGCGGTGGACGGCGCGTTCAAGACACCGGGACTGCGCAACGTGGAGCTCACCGCGCCCTACTACCACAACGGCGGGCAGCTTACGCTGCTCCAGGTGGTCGAGTTCTACAACCGCGGCGGCGACTTTCGCGAGAACAACATCGACAACCTCGATGCGGACGTGCGAGGGCTCGGCTTGACCACCGTCGAGAAAAACGCGCTCGTCGCGTTCCTCAAGGGACTCACCGACGAGCGCGTGCGGTGGCATCGCGCGCCGTTCGACCATCCTCAACTGTTCGTTTCCGACGGACACCCGGGGAACCAGAGCTCGGTTACCGCGGGCAGGTCGTGGAAAGCCGTGGATAAGTTACGCGAAATTCCGGCAGTCGGTGCGCGCGGGTACGCAAGGCCGCTTCCGGATTTCCTCAGCCCGGTCAGTTGAGCGCCGCCGGTTGGACACGACAGCGTCGATGGGCTCGACCGCAGCCGGTTTGCCCATAACGGGCGCACCCGCCTTTACGACGCCTGCGGGTCACGACCCCGCGTGCGGGACGTGCGGATTGATCGATTCGGACACGCCGATCTGCGTGAGCACGTACCCGGGGCGGATGGCGAAGAACAACGCGATGAGCGCGGTTCCGAGATAGACCCACGAGTTGTACAAGCCGTGCAGCGGCATCGTCCCCCCGACGGTGCGGATCTCGTTCATCGGAATCAGCCCCGCGACACCGAGCACCAGGAAGATGATGCAGCTGCCGCGCGCGAAAATGAGCGCCGAGTAGCGGTTGTTCGCTGACATCACGCCCCACAGGCCGATGACCAGATGCACCATGCTCAGGATGATGTTCACGACGAACACGCCGAAGAGGCCGGCGTAGAACACGCGGATGCTGAGCGTCGCTCCGCCCGGCGGCCGCTCCCACAGCGCCGGCACGAAACCTAAAATGCCGAGCACGAGGTAGAGCCCTCCGAACAGCGAAGCATAGGTGCGTGCGGTCATACGTCCTCCCGATCAGTAGTCGGAACTTTAGGCATTCGTCGTGCCTACCGCACGCGGTCGAGGAAAGCGGTGATCGCCCCGTTGAACGCTTCGGGCTGCTCGACGTTCGACAGGTGCGCGGCCGACGGAATGATGACGAGCTCCGAGCCGGGCAGGTTTTCGTGGATCTGCCGCGCCATCTCGGGCGGCGTGCCGTGGTCCTGGTCGCCGACGATGACGAGCGCCGGACAGTCGATTTCCTTCAGGCGATCGAGCACGTCGATCTGCGCGATGGCGTCGCAGCATCCGGCGAAACCTTCGACCGGGGTGCCCGTGATGTCGCGCCCGATCTTTTCCATCACGCCTTTGTGCGTCTCGCGATAAGGGTCGGTGAACCAGCGGCTGAGCGTCCCTGCGCGAACGCCTTCCATTCCCTTTTCGCGCGCGATCTTCACGCGCTCTGCCCACATCTGCTCGGCGTTGGGCGCGCGGCGGCTCGTCGTGTCGGCGAGCACCATGCTCTGGAAAAAGCCGGGGTACTTCAGTGCGAAAGTCTCGCCGATCATCCCGCCCATCGACAGGCCGATCCAGTGCGTGCGCTGTATGCCAAGGGCATCGAACAGCGCTTTCGCGTCATCGGCGAGCTGCTCGAGGGTATAGGGTCCGGGAGGCGCGGAGCTTGCGCCGTGCCCGCGGGTGTCGTAGCGCAGGACCTTGAAGCTGCGGCTGAGGAGCTTCGCCTGCTCGTCCCACATCGACAGGTTGCACGCGAGCGAGTGGGACAGGGTCACCCACGGGCCTTCGCCTTCGATCGTGTAGTTGGTTTCGATGCCGTTCGTCTTGATTTTCATGGTTCCTCTGTCTCGTCGCTTTCAGTGGTCAATCGGCCCTGATGTTCCCGGCTCTCGCGAGCTTCGTGAAAGTCGCGGTGTCGTCCGCGACGAGCGCGTCGAATTGCGCCGGGCTCGTCGGCTTGGGCTCGAGCCCCAGCGGCAGCCAGCGCGTACGCGTCTCGGCGTCGCCCAGGATACGGCGCACCTCGCCGTTGAGCTTCGATACCAAGGCCGCGGGCATCCGGTTCGGCGCGAGCAAACCGAACCACAGGATCGATTCATAGCCCGGCACGCCGGACTCCGCGAGTGTCGGCAGCTCGGGCACGAGCGGGTCGCGTCCTTTGGAAGACACGCCCAGCGCCCGCACCTTGCCGTCCTTGACCAGCGCGAGCGCGTTCGCAATCGGCGCCATGAAGAACTGCACCCGCCCGGTCATCGCATCGGTGAGCGCCTCGGGTATGCCTTTATAGGGAACGTGAACCACGTCGACCCCGGCCATCGCCTTGAACTGCTCCGCGGCGAAATGGCTGCCGCTGCCCACACCCGCCGACGAAAAGTTGAGCTGCCCCGGCTTCGCTTTGGCGAGCGCGAGGAGGTCCTTCACCGTCTTCGCGGGCGACGAAGGCGACACGACGAGCAGGTATTTCGACGTCGCGGTGAGGCTGATCCCCGCCAGGTCGTTCATCCGGTACGGCAACTTCAAATAGATCGCCGGCGCGACCGCGTGGGCGGAGGAGACCGAAAGCAGCGTGTAGCCGTCCGCATTCGCGTTCGCCGCGGTCGCGGCCGCGACGGTCCCGCCGGCGCCGGGACGGTTGTCGACGATGACCTGCTGCTTCCACGTCTCGGTCAGCTTCTGCGCGAGGTAGCGGGCAGTGATGTCCGGACCGCCTCCGGGCGTGAAACCGACCAGAATTCGGATCGGCTTTGCGGGATACGCAGCCGCTTCAGCGCTCGACTGCGCAGCGCCTGCCGGCATGGCGCCGGCGAGCGCGATGCAAAGCGCAGCCGTGCGAGTGACGAGGTTGGACATCGGGCGGGTCGCCGCAAAAAAGTCCGCCCGACTATACAGCGCGACCGCGTGCTGCGCCAAGGCGCACGCGTGAGCGCTGACGACTCAGTGAACGGTGCGGCGGGCCGCGGGGGACGCGAGGAGATCGATGAGCAGGCCGAGCTCGACCGGTTTGACCAGGTGGTGATCGAAACCCGCGGCTTTGGAGCGCTGGCGGTCTTCTTCCTGCCCCCAGCCGGTCACCGCGATGATCAGGACGTCGAGCTGGGCCTGGCGCAGGGTTGCAGCGACCTTGTAGCCGTTCATTCCGGGCATCCCGATGTCGAGGATGACGACGTGAGGCTCGAAGCGCATCACTTCGTCGAGCGCCTGCAGGCCGTCGTGGGCGGTGCACACGTGGTGCCCGTGCATGCTGAGCAAAGCCGCCAGGGTGAGCGCGGCATCGACGTTGTCGTCGGCGATCACGATCCTGAGAGGCTCGCACGTTGCCGGCTCAGACTGGCCGGTCTTGTCCGGAGCCGCCGCTTTACCGGTCAGGGGCTCACGCACAGCAGCCTCGCTTGCCGGGAATGGCAGCGCGGCTGCTGTAACACTTCGATCTTCCCGTTTGGGTCCCATGTGGCTGGCGCTGGAGGTAATTGGGCAAGACGCTGCAAGCGAGGTGCCTGTACGCGCCTGACGGACAGAAATATTAAAGCCGCAAGCTTTGCGGTTTAGGCGCCGATGCACGCGATGGCACATCGGCGCTCCGAGCCGCTCAGAGCGCAAACCATTGAAACCGGCGCAGGTCTCCGGGCACTCAGTCGATCTTGGCGCCGGAGCGCCTGACCACGTCGCCCCACTTCGCGTACTCGGCCCTGATGAGCTGGCCGAACTGCTCCGGGGTCACGATCGCCGGCTCCGCGCCCAGCGCCGCGAAGCGGTCCCTGACGAGCGGCGTCGCCAGCGCCTTGTTGAGCTCGCTGTTCAACTTGACCACGATCGCGCGCGGCATGCCGGCAGGGCCGACGATGCCGTTCCACGTCGTCGCTTCATAGCCGGTCACGCCGGCCTCCGCCATCGTCGGCACCTCGGGCAGCGCGTCGGAGCGCCGCGCGCTGCTGACCGCAAGCGCACGCACGCGTCCCGATTTCGCGTGCGGCGTGATCGAGTTCATGCCTTCGAGCATCAGCTGCACCTGGCCGGTCGCGAGATCGCCGATCGCCGCCGCCCCGCCTTTGTAAGGCACGTGCACGATCTGTGTCCCGGTCATCACC
>JAQGNC010000623.1 GCA_028292065.1 Betaproteobacteria bacterium | reverse complement strand
AGGCTTTTATTTCCCTTCTGAAAGCCGATGAGGCGCAGAAGGGGCGGGCGGCGTGAGAGTCACTAGACAAAGGAGTACAGTCGCATAGCTCAGGAAAAGGAAGCCCGGATCAACGGCGAAATCAATGCCACCGAGATCCGGTTGATCGGCGTGGAAGGTGAGCCCATAGGCATCGTCAGTCTCGCTGCGGCCAATAAAATGGCCGAGGAAGCAGAGCTGGACCTGGTGGAAATCGCCCCCACGGCGGTGCCCCCGGTCTGCCGCATCATGGATTACGGTAAGTTCAAATACCGTGAGAGCAAGAAGCGGCACGAAGCCAAGTTGAAGCAGAAGCAGATCGTCGTCAAGGAAGTGAAGTTTCGTCCCGGAACGGACGAAGGCGACTACAAGATCAAGCTTCGCAACCTGATCCGCTTCCTGGAAGAGGGCGACAAGACCAAGATCACCCTGCGGTATCGCGGTCGCGAGCTGGCGCACCAGGAATTCGGCATTCGCCTCCTGGAGAGGGTCCGCGCCGACCTCGAGCCGTTCGGCGTCGTCGAGCAGTGGCCGAAGATGGAAGGCCGGCAGCTCGTGATGGTGCTGGCGCCGAAAATCAAGCCGATTCCCGCGAAGCCGGCAAAGCCGAAATCCGACGACAAGCCGGCGGGTGAGAAACCGGCGCGTAAGCCCAAGCCCGCTGAAGACAAGCTGGTGGGTGACAAGCCGCCGGCCGAAAAGGCCGCTGCGGCCGATACGGCCGCTGAGACCGATACGGCAGCAGCATCGACCGAAGAAGCGCCAGCACCTGTGGAGGCTTCTGCGGTGGAAGAAAAGAAGTAGAAACAGAAGTCGCACCAACTCGCACAGGACGGCACGCACGAGCCGTATCGAAAGCGAAAACAAGTAGTTGTCCGGGCTCCAAAGTCTCCCGATGGGAGCGCCCGGCGCTAAGCTAAAACTGGAGTAGTCATGCCGAAGATGAAGACGAAGAGCGGCGCGGCGAAGCGTTTCAAGAAGCTCGCCAGCGGCAAGTTCAAGCGCAGCAGTGCCAACCTGCGCCACATCCTGACCAAGAAAACCACGAAGCGTAAGCGCCAACTGCGCGGCACCACGATGGTTCACGATTCCGATCAGCGCTCGATTTCGCGCATGATGCCTAACTAAGGGGAGCCGAGCCATGCCTAGAGTTAAACGTGGTGTCACCGCCCGCGCGGCGCACAAGAAAGTCATTGCACTGGCCAAGGGTTTCCGCGGCCGCCGCAAGAACGTATTCCGCATCGCCAATGAAGCGGTCATGCGCGCCGGGCAGTACGCCTATCGCGACCGCCGCAACAAGAAGCGCGACTTTCGCGCGCTGTGGATCACGCGGATCAACGCCGCCGTGCGCGAGCACGGCATGTCGTACAGCGTGTTCATGAACGGCCTGAAAAAAGCCGAGATCGCTGTCGACCGCAAAGTCCTGGCCGATATCGCCGTGATGGATAAACCGGCTTTCGCGAAGTTCGTCGAGAAAGCCCGGGCGAGCCTCACCGCCTGAGCTGCGACCGGACAAAAAAAGGAGGCTCTCGCAGCCTCCTTTTTTACGTACTGTCCCCAGATGTCATTGCGAGGAACGAAGTGACGAAGCAATCCCGTGGCGCACGGATCGGTAGCCGCATGGGCGGGCCGTTGCGCCCGCAGCGTAGCGCAGGAGCGACGTAGGCTGATGCAGGACGTCGACACCCTAGTGAACGAAGCGCTCGAGATCTTCGGCGGCATCGACGATGCCGACGCGCTCGAGCAGGTCAAGGCGCGCTACCTCGGCAAGGCCGGCGCGCTGACCCAGCTCTCCAAGACGCTCGGCAAGCTCGATCCCGCCGAGCGTCCGGCGATGGGCAGCCGCATCAACGCCGCGAAAGAAAAGCTCGAGGACGCCTTGCGCCAGCGGCGCGAAACGATCCAGGCGGGCAAGCTCGAAGCGCGCTTGAAGGAAGAGGCGCTCGACGTGACGCTGCCGGGACGAGGACCGGGCGTCGGCGCCGTGCATCCGGTCACGCGCACGCTCGAACGCGTCGAGACGCTTTTCCACTCGCTCGGGTTCGAAGTCGCCGACGGTCCGGAGATCGAGACCGATTACTACAACTTCACCGCGCTCAACCAGCCCGAGAACCATCCGGCGCGGTCGATGCACGACACGTTCTATCTCGCCGACGGCAGGCATCTGCTGCGCACCCACACCTCGCCGATACAGATCCGCTACATGGAGCAGCACCGCCCGCCGATCAAGATCATCGCGCCGGGCCGGGTGTATCGAGTCGACTCGGATGCGACCCACTCGCCGATGTTCCACCAGGTCGAAGGCCTGTGGATCGACGAGCACGTCACGTTCGCCGACCTGAAAGGCGTCGTGAGCGAATTCCTCAAGCGCTTCTTCGAGCGCGAAGACCTCAAAGTGCGCTTTCGCCCGTCGTTCTTTCCTTTCACCGAGCCTTCGGCCGAAGTGGACATGAGCTTCGGCGAGCGCTGGCTCGAGATCGGCGGCTGCGGCATGGTCCATCCGACGGTGCTGAAGAACGTCAACATCGATCCGGAGCGCTGCCAGGGTTTCGCCTTCGGCATGGGCCTCGACCGCCTGACGATGCTGCGCTACGGCGTGAACGACCTGAGGCTGTTCTTCGAAAACGACTTGCGCTTCCTCAGGCAATTCACCTGACGTGGGACGCCAGGCACGACAACAGGTGTCATCGCGAGGCGCCGGCGGGCGACGTGGCGATCTCGTGCCGCACGCCGGACGCTCCGGGATTGCTTCGTCACAGTGTTCCTCGCAATGACCGTCTTGGAAGTCGCACGTAACAAATGAAATTTTCCGAAAACTGGCTGCGCACTTTCGTCAACCCGCCGCTGGGCACGGACGAGCTCGCCGACGCGATCACGTTCGCCGGGATCGAAGTCGAAGAGATCGAGCCGGCCGCGCCGGCTTTCGAACAGGTGGTGGTGGGCGAAGTCGTCTCGGTCGAGAAACACCCGGATGCCGAGCGACTGTCGGTGTGCCAGGTGAACGTCGGCGTCGCACCGCTGACGATCGTGTGCGGCGCGCCGAACGTGGCCGCCGGGATGAAAGTGCCGACGGCGCTCGTCGGCGCGAAGCTTCCCGGGATCGAGATCAAGGCCGCGAAAGTGCGCGGCGTCGAGTCGCACGGCATGCTGTGCTCGCAAAAAGAGCTCGGCCTGTCCGATGAAGCCGCGGGGCTCATGGTACTGCCGGACGATTCGCCGGTCGGGATGAGCGTGCGCGAGCTGCTCGACCTCGACGATCACGTGCTGACGACCAAGCCGACGCCCAATCGCGGCGACTGCCTTTCGATCCTGGGCATGTCGCGCGAAGTCGCCGCGATCACGTCCGCGCCGGCGAATGCGCCGCGGATCAAGGCGATCGTCGCAGACATGGACGACACGCTGAGCGTCACGCTCGACGCACCCGATGCGTGCCCGCGCTACTGCGGCAGGCTCGTCAAAGGTGTGGACTCGACGTCGCCGACGCCGCGCTGGATGCGCTCGCGCCTCGAGCGCAGCGGCATACGCTCGATCAGCGCGGTCGTAGACATCACGAACTTCGTCATGCTCGAGCTCGGCCAGCCGCTGCACGCTTTCGACGCTTTGAAGCTCGAAGGCGGCATCCGCGTGCGCTACGCCGCGCAGGACGAAAAGCTCGAGCTTCTCAACGGCCGCACCGCCGAGCTCGGACCCGACTATCTCGTCATTGCCGACGACAAAAAAGCGGTCGCGCTCGCGGGCATCATGGGCGGCGCGCAGACCGCAGTCGACGACCACACGCGCGACATCTTCCTGGAAAGCGCGTATTTCGCACCGGAAGTGATCGCCGGCAAGTCGCGGCTGCTCGGTTTCGGCTCCGACTCCTCGTTCCGCTTCGAGCGCGGCGTCGATTTTGGCGAGACGCCGCGAGCCCTCGAGCGCGCGACCCAGCTCGTGCTCGAGATCTGCGGCGGCGACGCGGGGCCGCTGACCGAAGCGCGTGCGGCGCTCCCCGAGCGCAAGCCCGTGACGCTGCGTCTGGAGCGGGCCGAGCGCGTTCTCGGCATCGCGCTCGAAGCGCGCGACGTCGAAGACATCCTGCGCCGTCTCGGCTTCTCCGTGAAAAGCCACGAGGACGTGTTCGTCGTCACGCCGCCGAGCTATCGCTTCGACATTGCGATCGAGGAAGACCTGATCGAAGAGGTCGCGCGTATCCACGGCTACGACAACATCCCCGCTGCGGCGCCCGTCGCGCGCGCGACGATGCTGCGCGCACCGGAGACGACGCGGACCCGCGCAGCGCTGCGCTCAGCCATCGCGCAGCGCGACTACACCGAAGTCGTCACCTACAGCTTCATCGACAGCCGCTGGGAAGCCGATTTCTGCGGCAACACGCACCCGGTGGCGCTGGCCAACCCTATCGCGAGCCAGATGAGCGCCATGCGCTCGAGCCTCATTCCGGGGCTCGTCGACAGCGTCGCGTTCAACGTGCGTCACAAGCAGTCGCGGGTGAGGGTGTTCGAGATCGGGCGCTGCTTTCGCAAAGCCGGCGACGATTACGCGCAGCCGGTCCGTATCGGCGGCGCGGCGTACGGCGAAGCGCTGCCGGAGCAGTGGGGCGTTGCCTCGCGCCGGGTCGACTTCTACGACGTCAAAGGCGATCTCGAAGCGCTGTTCGCGCCGCGCGAGCCGCGCTTCGAAGCGGCCGAGCACCCGGCGCTCCATCCCGGCAAATCGGCGCAGCTCATCGTCGGCACCCAGACGGTGGGCTGGATCGGCGAGTTGCACCCGCGCTGGCAGCAGAAATACTACTTGCCGCTCGCGCCGGTGCTGTTCGAGATCGAGTACGACGCGCTCGCGGCGGGGGTCGTACCCGCGTATCGCGAGATCCCGAAATTCCCGCCGGTGCGCCGCGACGTGGCCGCGCTGTTCGACGAACAGGTGCCTTTCCAGGCCGTCCTGGAGGCGCTCAAAGCGCAGGCGTCGCCGCTGGTCACCGACGTCAGACTCTTCGATGTCTACCGCGGAAAGGACCTGGAAAAAGGGAAAAAAAGTCTTGCATTCAGTGTGTTATTGCAGGATACTCGAAAGACTCTGACGGATGCGGAAGTGGATTCGGCGGTCACCCAGCTCCGAGACGTGTTGCGCCAGCGGTTCGACGCCAAGCTTCGCTGACAAGGGACATGATGACCTTAACGAAGGCCGAACTGGCCGACCTGCTGTTTGAAAAGGTCGGCTTCAACAAGCGCGAAGCGAAGGACATGGTGGAGTCGTTCTTCGAGGAGGTGCGCACCGCGCTCGAGGCCGGCAAAGGCGTCAAGCTGTCGGGGTTCGGCAATTTCCAGCTCAGAGACAAGCCCCAGCGGCCCGGCCGCAACCCGAAGACCGGGGAGGAGATCCCGATCACCGCGCGCCGGGTGGTCACCTTCCACGCGTCCCAGAAGCTCAAAGCGATGGTCGAAGAGAAGTACGGCGACGCCGATGGAACAGAGCAACCACAACCACATTAAAGGCCCGCTGCCGCCGATCCCGGCGAAGCGCTACTTCACCATCGGCGAAGTCAGCGAGCTGTGCGGCGTCAAACCGCATGTGCTGCGCTACTGGGAGCAGGAATTCACCCAGTTGAAGCCCGTGAAGCGCCGCGGCAACCGCCGCTACTACCAGCACCACGAAGTGCTGCTGATCCGCCGCATCCGCGAGCTCCTTTACGACCAGGGCTTCACCATCAGCGGCGCCCGCAACCGCCTGGACGAGCTCGTGGCCGAGCCCGCCAAGACCCCGCGCGGCCAGGCGGAGCCGAACCTCGTCGCGATGCGCAAGGAAATCCAGCGGCTGCTCGAGCTGCTGCGGGGCTAGAGTCCCTGCGGACCGCACGCCTCCTCTGATATAATTCGAACCTTCGGGGCGTAGCGCAGCCTGGTAGCGTACCTGCATGGGGTGCAGGTGGTCGGAGGTTCAAATCCTCTCGCCCCGACCAGGAATCTCTC
>JAQGNC010000609.1 GCA_028292065.1 Betaproteobacteria bacterium | reverse complement strand
GTGAGCGTTCCGGTGACCGCGACGCCGGCTTCGACCGCCTGCCTTTTGCGCATCGCGAGAATGTCGAGGCCGGGGTTGGACAGCGGCCCGTTGAAATACAGCGTGCCGTGATCGACTTCGAGCCGCTGGCCGTAGGCGGCGAAAGTGCCGCGTCTGGCATCGACCGTCCCGGCGGCGCGCAGCTCGCCTTGGGCGTTGGTCTGAACCCGCACTTCACCCGCGAGCCACACGTCGAGCCCGCGGCCTCGCACGTGCACGGCGCTGCCGAGATCGATCGCGATATCGACGATCGCGCGCGGCAGTTTCCGAGCCGGTTCAGGCGGGGTCGCCGCGCCTTTGGGCGCACCGCGCCCGACGACGACCACGTCGCTGCCGAGCGTCGGCAGCGACGTCGTCGCGAGCTCGAAAGACCCTTCATTCGCTTTGAGCGCGCCGGTGAACGCGAGCTTGGCCGCACGCAGCGCGGCGTTGCCTTTGCCGCTCAGCACGAGGCGGCGGTCGGGGCGGTTGAGCACCATGAAGCGCTCCGCGGTCCAGTCGACCGACGCTTCGCTGAAACCGGCGCGCGCGAGCGTGCCGCGTGCGCTCAGCACGCCGTCGCCGCCGCGGATCGAGAAAGACTCGACCCGCACTTCGCGCTCGGTGAGCTGGGCCTTCAAGGCGCCGCCTTTGAGATCGACGCCTTCCGCAGGGAGCGCGATCGCCAGCCGCTCGGCGGTGAGAGGCCCGGTGATCTGCGGGTCGCCGAGGGTGCCGCGGCCCTGGAGCCGCGCGTGCGCTTCGCCTTCGACGAGCATCGTCGTGTCGACGAGCGCTGCGAAAGGCGCGAGTCTCGCGACGTCGACGTCCGCGGTGAACGCGAGCGGCGACGCGCGCGTATAGCGCCCGCCGACCGGCGAGATCCGGCCTTGCGCGTTCGCGGCTGCGAGCGCCGATCGCAGTCGCGCCTGGAACGTGATCGACTGGGGCCGCAATTCGGCGTCGAGCGTGAGGGTCTGCAAACCGATTCGTATCGACTTGTCGACCCCGAGCGCCAGGTCGCCGGACTGGCGCGCGATCGAGACCGACCCCAGCCATTGCGGCGCGTTGGTGAGCGACCAGCTCCCGGTCAGGCGCAGGGTACCGGCGATGTCGCCGGCCGCGCCCGCGATCGACATCACAGGTTTTAACGGCAGATCGCTGAAGCGCCCCGCGGTCGACAGGCGGCCGTGCTCGTAAGCGAGCCGGCTCACCGCAAGGGTGCCGCCGATCACGCGCAGCTCGAAAGGACTCGCGTGCGCGCGCTGCGGACCGACTGCGATCTGCACGGGAGCCGCGAGCGAGACCGCCGCGTCTCCACGATTGACGAGCTCGAGCACGGTTCCGCTCCAGCCTGCGCCGCTCTTCCACCCGCCGCTCGCCCGCGCCTGAAAATCGATGCGATCACCCGTCGCGGTGACCGTCGCGGTGTGGGAAGCGCGCGTGCCTTTGAGAGTGGCGCTCCCCGCGCGTATCTGCCACTGCGCCGAGCTCACCCCGCGCAGCGTCGCATCGATCTCGAAAGGGCCGTCGGCACGAGTGCTCAGCGCGCCGCGCGCGTCCAGCGCTTTCACGCGCCCGTACGACGCGTGCGCGAGGTCCGCCGCGGCCATATCGAAGCGCACGCCCGGGGCGCGCCACGCGCCGGTCAGCTGCACGTTGCCGCGCGCGGAGCCCTCGAGGCGCGGATCGATGAGCGCCAGGCGAGGCGCGTTGAAGCGCACCGACAGCGTGTCGCCGGGAGCGCCGAGCGCGCCTTTGGCGACGATGCTGTTGCCGCCGAGCGCGGCGTCGACGTCCGCATTCCGGAGGCGCTCGCCCGCGATTGCGAGCGTGCCGCGGCCGGCGAGCGGCGCACCGAGCCAGCGCGAGTCGCGGACCGTGAAGCTCGCGTTCACTTGCGCACCGGTGATCGCGCCGTCCGCCTTGATCGCCGCGTTGATCGAGCCTGCCGGGAAATCGCCCCACGCGGCGGGATCGAAGCGGGCGAGCGTGGCGTCCAGTGAGAAACGTTTTTCAGGGTCGAGCGTGAGGTGCGCCTGGCCGCGCGCCTCGCCGCCGCGGGCGCGGGCGAGAAACTGCGGCACCTCGACGCTGTCGCCGGCGCGGTGGGCGGTGATGCGCAGCGCGAGTTCGCGCTCGGTGAGCTCGGCGACGATCGATTGCTTATCCGCGGTCAGCGCGAAATCGGCGCGGCCGGCGAGACGCGTTTCGCGCAGCCGCGTGTACAGCCCGGCGAGGTTCATGCGCCGCGTCTGCAACTGGAGCTTCGCGCTGTTGCGATCGATCGTCCCTGCGCCTGTCGCCGTGCCCGCCGCGCCGAAATCGGCGACGAGTTCACTCAGGCGCGCGGTGCTGCCGTCGGTGCGCACCTCGGCGCGCAACGCCGCAAGCGGCAGCCGTCCTTGGTCGTAAGGGCCGCTCGCGCTATTGGTAATGCGCATCGCGCCGGCGTATAGCGCTGCGGACCGCGTGAGGCGCACGTCGAGATCGAGCGCGGTCCGCGGCAGTGAGGGTTCGAGTGCGTGCAGGTCGAGCGCGGCGCTCTTCGCGGTGAGCGCTTCGAGCGGCAGCGGATCGTAAGGCTTCACGCTCGCGGTCGCATCCACCCGCGAGCTTCCGCCGGCGGCACCGCCTTCGAGGTCGATCCGGTCGAGATCGCCTCGCGCCGAGGCGTAGATGACGCTGCGAGGCGTCTCGCGCCGTACCGCGCTGATCGATGCGGTGAGCGGAAACGGTGCTGTCGCGCCGATAGTGCCGCGCAGCGCGATGGCGTGATCGAGCGCATCGACCGTGAGCTCGCGGATTTCATGGGCGCTGCGTCCGCCCGCGTAATCGAGACGGACGTTATCGAGCGTGAGCGGCCCTTTGCCCAGATCGACGAGCACGTGGTTCACCCGCGCGTCGACGAGTTCGAAGCTCACGGGGAGCTCGAGCGTGTCCGGCGGTCGCGCGCGCGGCTCGGACGGTTTGCTGGTGACCGTGATCTCGGCCGCACGCAGGCCGGTGATCCGCGGCCTCATCCACAGCAGCGAGAGTGGCGACACCGCGAGATGTGCGTCGGTCACGTTGAGCTCGATGTCTTCGCCCGCGTAGCGGATGTGCGCAGCCGCAGCGCCCCCTGACAGGGTGCCGCTCACGCCGTCGAGCGTGAGGCCTTTACCCGCCAGGCCGGCAACGCGTCCGGCGAGCCAAGCGAGGCCGCTTTCGGTGTGAACCAGCCACGCCGCCGCACCCCCCGCCGCGACGACGAGCGCGACGAGGACGATCACCAAGCTCCACGCGATCTGGCGCACCATCAGAAGCTGAAACCCACCGAGAAGTGCAGCCGCACGTTTTTGTCGCGCTCGCCGTAGGCGAGATCGGCTCTCAACGGCCCGACCGGCGAGCGCCAGCGAAACCCGATGCCGTAACCGACCGCGAGATCGAAAGCGTTCAGCTGATCGAATGCGTCTCCGGCGTCGATGAACACGGCCGCCCCTATGCTTTCAGTGATCCAGCGCGTGTATTCCGCGCTCGCGACCGCGAGGTAACGGCCGCCGACGATCGCTTCGCCCTGCGGCACGCCGATCGACTCGAAAGCATAGCCTCGCAGGGTCTGGTCGCCGCCGGTCCGGAACAGGAACGACGACGGTATGCCGTCGCGCGATCTTGCAATCACCACTCCCGCTTCGCCGCGGATGAGGAAGTCGTTGCGCAGCCCCGCGGGTATGAGCCAGTTCACGCGAGTGCGCACGCGTCCGAAATCGCGCGTGTTCAATCCCGGCACGCTCGCGCCGACTTCGAACGTGCCGAGCACGCCGCGGCGAGGCGAGACGATGTCGTCGGTCGTCCTGAACGTGCGCCGGTAGGCCCCGACCAGCGCGTAGTTGTTCTCGGTGGTCGAGCCCGAGACCGACTGGTGCTCGAAATGTGCGGACAGCGAAACCTGCGAAGGTGTGGATTCGAGGCCCCAGTTGTGCGCCACACCCACCACCGCTTCCTGCGTGACGAGGCCGGCGATGTCGCGCCGCTGCAGCCGCGAGCTGTAGGTATTCCACACGCCGCCGGGACGCGGCGGGGTGTCGAGGGTCGCGTTCAGGCCCTGCTCCTTCGCGTTGAGGTCGAGCCGCGGGTGCAAGCGCCACGCGGTTTCGAAGACGTTCGAATCGCGGTAGTCGAGCGTGAGACCGAGCCGCGTGTCGGTGCTGAAAGCGAGTCCGGTGTCGATACGTTGCGACGGCGCTTCGATGACGGTGACTCGCAAAGGCGCCGCTGCAGCTTGCGCGGGATCGGGGTCGATCACGAAATTGACCGCATTGAAGTAACCGGTTTCGAGGAGCCGGCGCTGGTAGAGATCGAGCTTGAGCGCGTCGTAAGGCTCGCCCGTCCGCAGCGGATTGAGGTTCTCGACGACCGCCGGCGGATAGCGCTTGAGCCCGGTCACGACCGTCGGGCCGGCGTGGAACACCGGTCCGCTGTCGAGCTTGAGCACGAGGTCGGCACGCGCGGCTTCCGGATCGACTCGCGCTTCGCTGTGCTCGATCGACGCGGCGGCATAACGGCCGCGACCGAGCTGGACCAGCGCCTGTGCTTTCGCGCTTTCCCATTGCGCCTGGCTGAATGGCTCGCCGGGCGCCAGCTTCCACGTCTGCTTCACCACGTCGATGCGCTTCGAACCCTCGCCATCCTGCAGCACCGGCCCGCGAACATCGAGGTCGACCTCGCGCACCGTGGTCACCGGCCCCGGTTTTACCGTGATGCGCACCACCGCTGCGCGCGGCGCGGGCATCTCGATCGCGGTTACGACATCGGCCGAAAAGTAACCTTCCGCGGCGAGCGCTTCGGCGGCCGCTTTGCGCGCTTCGGCGACGAGGCGCTCGAGCACCGGCAGGGTGACGCGCTCGTCGCTCTGCCAGCGCACGAGGTCGAGCCCGTCGCGCAGCATTTTTTCATAGGGCCTGGGCGCATCGATCTCGACGCGAAAGCGGATCGGCACCGGTTCCTGCGGCGCGGAGTCGATCGGCGTGTCGGCCGTCGGCGTTTCCACGGCCGGTGCCTGCGCACGAACCGACGGTGAAAGCGCCGCCGCCGCGGCAATGACGATCGTCAAGCCGAGCGCGCGGATAAGATCGGGTGTGCGCGCGGGCCCGCGCATGGGTGTTGCCTCATCGGGAATGGCGTCAGGTCCGGCACGCGAGCAGCAGCCGGGATGTGTCTAAAGCAAAGCAGGGGGCAGGATACCGATGCGACGCGGCTCCGGGCAAGCGCGGCGGGCGGAAGAAAAGCGTGCGTGCGTGATTGCTGCGCCTCTGCGCCTGCCAACGGCGCCAGCCCCGCTCGAGCTGGAGTCGGTGCTTCATCATCAGCGGCGCGCGCAAGATTACGTCGCGCGTTTGCCGTGAGTTTGCGAAGTTTCTCTGTTCACCGGTGCATCTTTGTCGCTGAGCGAGGACGAGTGGACGACGCTTGCCGAGTGTTCGCTTCTGTTCTATCGAGCGGCAGCTCGATTGATCTTCTCATCTCATGCGGCGGCGCGACGACGTGGCGACCCAGGATGGGCACGAGTTACGCCGCGGCCGCGCTTCCAGGTTGTCCAGCGCTTGAATTCGGCGCGAAGTTCGCGGGCGCCGTCGTTCAGCCTTCATGCTCGAAAGGTCAATGTCAGAGGGGGTGGCAGAAGCTCGATGCCCGCGCCCGTTTTACGGAAGTTTTCAAATTCGCGAAGGGCAACCTTGATGTCAGGCAATTCCAACACGAACCGAAACTGCTCCAGTTGTTGAGAACCCTTGTCGACGCGTTGCAGCTCGATCGTTCCTGTGGGCAGCCCGACGGGCCAGAGCAGGCTTAGCGCCCGCTCGATCGTGCCTGCGTCGGCATAGTAGTGGTTCCAATCATCAGCGATGATGGCCCCGTTCCATAATTGCTCGTCGTACTCGAACCAATCGGGTCTATTCAAGAGGCGCCGCATGCCGATGTGTTCGACGTTTTTTATGCTGGCTTGGTTGTCGCTCTTGACGATCGCAATGATGGAATTTGTCATCCCGGAGCGTGCCGGAATTGCGCTGCCTGCAACATGGCCTAATAAGCGCAATCCAAGAAGCGTCATCTGCATCGTGATGGGTTTGAGCCCACCGACTTCGCGCGTAGCTCGCATTCCCGCAAGTTCGCCTACGTAAGCCACCGCCGTCTTGGGAGAGAGCTCGAATATCGCTCCAGATGCGACTAGAGCGCCCCCGTGGGCAGGTTCGACGATCAGGATCTTTCCGTCTGCGATGGTGTCGCCCACAATTTTGGCCGATGGCGCGGGCAACGCCGGGCTGTTATGAGCGAGGTAGAAGTCGCAAATCCTTTTGAAATCAGAGGGCTGCGCAGATCTAATTATAAAATCGTGGATCGGCGGCATGCGGCGTGCTTCCTTTGTTGCATCGTGCAACCATTGTTGCGCCGTGCTTCATACGGCGTTATCATGCGGCGGTGGTATCAATGAGGAGGGCTGGAAATGGCTCGCCGAAACGGAAGGGTTGGGCCCGCAAAGCTGCCAAAGGAGATCCTCAAAACGGAGGCCCATCTGAAGGCGCTCTTGATCGAGCATATCAGGGCACTGGATGAGAGTAGGCCGGGCGTTTGGGCTCAGCTTATCGGGGCCGCCGTACGCGCCGGCCTGACCCCTGAAATATTGCGCAGGGAATTTTCTTTTGCGCGTTCTACAGTCCTTCGTTGGCAAACTGGCGATACGGCGCCAGGTCTATTCACGCGCCAGGCGATCAAAGCAAAGGTGCTTGAATTGCTTGAATCGAATTCCGACGCGCAAGCGACGAGACCGGAGCTGGAGATCGCCGGCTAGCCGCTCGTTACGCCGCAAGGCGCCCTCGTTAAAGAGCGGCCGTCCCCGCTTGCAACAAATCTTCACGGACTCGGCAGACGCGTCTAACGCGGCTCGCCGCCGCGATCCGTGCGCCGCAGGCGCGCCCCGGGTTCGCAGAAGCGCTGCGGTATAATCGAAGCCCCAGATTCAATGCCCCTACTCGCGCACCCGGCGCACTGCCGCTGCCGCGCAAGGGCCTCTCGCTGGAAGTCCATGGACGAAGAACTGCGCAAGGCGGCGCACGAGTATCACCGCTTGCCGACGCCGGGCAAGATCGCGGTCACCGCCACCAAAGGCCTGCTCAACCAGCGCGACCTCGCGCTCGCTTACACGCCCGGGGTCGCCTCGGTGTGCGAGACGATCGCGGCCGATCCCGCTGAAGCCCGCAACCTCACCGCGCGCGGCAACCTCGTCGCCGTCATCACCAACGGCACGGCAGTGCTGGGCCTGGGTAACATCGGGCCGCTCGCGGCCAAGCCGGTGATGGAAGGCAAAGCGGTTCTTTTCAAGAAATTCGCGGGCATCGACGTCTTCGACATCGAGATCAACGAGCTCGACCCGCAGAAGCTCGTCGACATCATCGCGAGCCTCGAGCCGACTTTCGGCGGCATCAACCTCGAAGACATCAAGGCGCCCGAGTGTTTCTACGTCGAGCGCCAGCTGCGCAGCCGGATGAAGATCCCGGTGTTCCACGACGATCAGCACGGCACCGCGATCATCGTGAGCGCCGCGATCTACAACGGCCTGAAAGTCGTCGGCAAGGACATCCGCGAAGTGAAGCTCGTGGTCTCCGGCGCCGGCGCGGCCGCGCTCGCGTGCCTCGATCTTCTGGGAGCGATGGGCCTGCAGCGCCGGAACATCGTCGTGACCGACATCGTCGGCGTGGTGTACGAGGGACGCATCGAGCAGATGGATCCGCAGAAAGCGCAGTACGCGATCCCCACCGCCGCGCGCACCCTCGGCGAAGTGATCGAAGGCGCGGACATCTTTCTCGGTCTTTCGGCGGGCGGCGTGTTGAAGCCCGAGATGGTCGCGAAGATGGCGGAGCGCCCGCTCATCCTCGCGCTGGCGAATCCCGAGCCCGAAATCCTGCCGGACCTGGCGAGAGCGGTGAAACCGGACGCCGTGATCGCCACCGGCCGCTCGGACTATCCGAACCAGGTCAACAACGTCCTGTGCTTTCCTTTCGTTTTCCGCGGCGCGCTCGACGTCGGTGCGACGACGATCAATCGGGAGATTGAGCTCGCCGCGGTGCGTGCGATCGCCGAGCTCGCGCATGCCTAGCAGTCGGACATAGTCGCGCTCTCGTACGGCGAGCAGGACCTTTGCTTCGGCCCCGAGTAC
>JAQGNC010000585.1 GCA_028292065.1 Betaproteobacteria bacterium | reverse complement strand
GCCGGCGGCGCCGGCGCCTATGACGATGACATCGAAATCGGATGCAAGCGGTGTGGTTACCACTGCCGCCCGAAAGCGAGCAGCGCGTCCGATGCGCCGTACACCGGGAAGTGACCGCGCAGGAAGATCTGGGCGCTGCGCTCGTAAGCCGCGCTCGGAACCGCGACCGCGTCGCCGTCGATCGATGCGGTGACGCGCGCGCGCAGTATGCCGGCGGGATTGCGCATCGCGACGACGGTTTCGCGTGTCTCGCGGCCGAGCGCCTCGAGACCGCTCGCAACACCGTGCGCGACCGTTCCCGGCACCAGGCACGCGACCGCGAGACAGCATCCGCCGGTGACCGCGAGAGAATTGTGCGGGGTCTGCGGCGTGAAATAACGCGCGGTGATGTTCGCATCGGCGTCGCCGGGCGCGACCAGGCAGACTTTCGGCACGGTCTCGCTGTTGGCGAGCTCGTCGGCGGTCATGGGCGTGCCGTCTTTCTTCTTCAACGCCATCGCGAGGCCCGCTTCGACCCAGATCTCGCGCAGCTTCTGCTTGAGCGCGGTGTCGCGCGACAGCGCTTCGACGCTCTCGTGCCCGGTCATGCCGAGGTCCGCGGCGCGAATGATGATCATCGGCACCGCGACGTCGACGCACGAGACGTCGACGCCCTTGATGCGGTCGACGACGTTGCCGGTCGGCAGGAGCTTGCCGGTCTTCGCGCCGACGGGCTTGCGCAGGCTCAGCTCGACGCCGGGGAAGCGGCCGAGGACGCCGGGGATCTCGGTGTCCGCGGGAATGAACGTCGTGGCTTCAGGCGTTCTCACCGTCGCATCGGTGGTCACCCTGGTGTTGGTGTTGTAGATGCGCAGCACCGTCCTGCCTTTCGCCGCGGGGAAAAGCCCGGTGTCGAGCGCATACATCGGCAGCGCCGCGGACATGTTCCCGCAGTTCACGCTCCAGTCGATCGCTGCTTTGTCGGCGGCGAGCTGGGCGAGCGTGCTCGTGATGTCAGCCTTGTCGTTGGGCGAGCGGTTGACGATGAACACCTTGTTGCTCGTGGTGACGCCGCGCCCCAGGCCGGTCGTCTGCCTGTTGCCTTTGACTTCGCCCGCGGGCGGCACGCCCATGATCCAGCGTATCGCCTCTTCGCGCAGGGCGAGGTCGGCGGGCAGATGCTCTTCCCACAGCACGATACCGGTCGAGGTGCCCCCGCGCATGTGATACACCGGCAGCTCGAGCACCCCGTTCACCACGCGTGGCGAGAACGCGGCGAAGATCGATCGAGACGAAGATTCGCCGGGACGGCGGGCGGTAGAGGGGGTCATATACGGCTCCTTGCGAGAGGCCGCATTTTAGCTGCTGAAGCGCGCGCCGTCGCGCGTGGGGGCGCGGTTCAGGTCGCGCTCAGCGGACGATCCAACCGGGTCTCGATACGCACGATCTGCGTTTTGCACAATCCCAACTTCGATTCCGCCAGTGCGATGCGCTCCCAGTTTTGGGCTGCGCGAGCCGCCTCGAGGATCGATTCCCACGAGCCGCGCAAGCGCAACCAGCTGAAGAGCGCCCGCTCCAGCGTGTGCCGGCTATTGACTTGCGTTCTCTGGAGGCGTCTTCGGTCCATAGGGGTACTCGACCTACAGGGTAGCAAGCGGGCCTCCTGAAAGGCGCATCAGCCGACCCGCGTCGCCTGAACGATCGCGCTGCTCGTCAGGGGTGCCCGGCCGGCACCAGCGCGCCTGCGCTACCTGTTCGAGCGTCAAGGCGCGCTCACGGTGCGGATGTACCAGGGAAACGAATCCCAGCTCACGACTTTCTCGGTGCCGTCGAAGAGCGTGCGGATCCTGCCGCCGCCGGCCTTGTAGGAGAACTTCCGGATGTGGTCGGGCGGCGTCGTCGTCGGGTTGCGCATGATGTCGATCGCCTGATCGGTCTTGAAGATCTGGTATTTCGCAGGATTGCGCCGATCGAAGAACTTCACCTCGGCACCGCCTTTGGACGCCGGGCCGCGCTCGTATTCGACGTGCACTTCCATGCGCTCGCGGCTGGCGGTTGCGAACTCCCAGTCTTCCGAGCCGGTGACCACACCGCCGGACGCCGAAATCGTGCGCGACATTTTCGCCGTGCTCGCGTGCTGATACACGCCGAAGTCGCCGGGCACGTCGGCCGCGTTCTCGGTGAGCCCATGGATGATCATCTGCCCGGTGGCGCCGGTTGCAAGCTCCTTTACCGGGACCGCGAGATAGACGAGCCGCGCGGTCGGCCGCGCCGCGGGCTTACCGTCGCCGCCGATGATCGCCATGCGATCGATGAAGATCATCCGCAGGTTCGCGTCCTTCGCGGGGCCCTGCGCGGCGATGAGGGGCTCCCACCCCACCGGCAACATCTTCGCGAGCGCCTCGTCGTTGACGTGAAAATCGAGCTGGAAGCGATGTTCCGCCGCCTGCTCGAGCACGGTCTGCGCCGAGGCCGCGGCGGCCGCGAGCGATACGGTTGCGGCAAGAAGCGCGCGGGTCAATGCTGTTTTTACTGTCATGGTGTCCCCTTTTTTATCCTGCGCGCGGTCGCGCTCACGCGGCGCGGCCCCGCACGTGCGCGTCGAAGAACGCCACGGTGCGCCTCCACGAAAGCTTAGCGGCCGCATCGTCGTAGCGCGGTGTCGTATCGTTGTGAAAACCGTGCTGCGTGTTGGGGTACATGTGCATCTCGTATTTCACGTGCGCCGCCTTGAGCGCGGTCTCGAATGCCGGCCATCCCTCGTTGATGCGCGGGTCGTCGCTCGCGTATTGAATCAACAGCGGCGTCTTGATCTTCGCGGCGTCGGCGGCGGAAGGCTGGCTGCCGTAATAAGGAACGCCCGCTGCGAGGTCCGTAAAGCGCACCGCCATCGCGTTGACGATGCCCCCGCCGAAACAGAAACCGACCGCACCGATCTTGCCGGTGGTCTCCGGCCGTGACTTCAGAAACGGAACCGCGGCCATCAGATCTTCGGTGCGCCTGCCGGGATCGAGCTTCGCGAAGGTTTCGCGCGCCTAGTCCTCGTCGCCGGGATAGCCGCCGACCGGCGTGAGCGCGTCAGGTGCGAACGCGACGAAATCGAGGAGCGCCAGCCGCCGCGCGACGTCCTCTATGTAAGGATTGAGGCCCCGGTTCTCGTGTATCACGACGATCGCCGGCAGCTTGCCTGCGGCTTTTGCGGGCCGCGCGAAATAGCCCCGCATCGCGCCGGAACCTTGCGGCGACGCATACGTGACGTACTCGGCGCGGATGCGCGCGTCGTCTTTCGGCACCTGCTGGGCCCACGCGAAGTTCGGCTTCAGGCTCTCGAGCATCGCGGCGGCGGTAAAGCCGCCGACCGCGAACTTCGCCGCACGGTCGAGAAAATCGCGCCGGCTCAACGTGCCGTGAACGTAGCCATCGAAGAGCCGCAGGACCTCGGGAGGATAGTCGCTCGCTCGTTTTCTTTCCATGTCTCGTCTCCTCGATCGGCCTCATCGGCAGCGGCGCAAAGTGTCCGTCGCGCAGCCGGCGGTGTCAATCGACCGCCGGCGCACTACGCAGCGGCGCGCGCTGACCGACGCTCAATCGATGCCGTGTCTCACCGGCCGCGCGAGGCCAAGCACCAGCGCCCCGGCGAGCGCCGAGAGTACAGAGCCGCCGAGCACGCCGATGCGCACGCTGTTGGCGAGCGCGGGGTCGTCGAACGCCAGCGTCCCGATGAAGAGGCTCATCGTGAAACCGATCCCGGTGAGCAGCGCCGTGCCGTAGAAATGCTGCCACGTCGCATCACCCGGCAGTGCGGCCGCGTGCAGCCTGACCGCGATCCACGTCGTCCCCATGACCCCGGCCTGTTTGCCGACGAAAAGACCCGCGGCGATCCCGAGCGGCAGCGGTTCGAGCAGGTCGCCGAGCGCGATCCCGGCGAGGGACACGCCGGCATTGGCGAACGCGAACAGCGGCAGGATCGCGTAGCTCACCCACGGGTGCAGCGAGTGCTCGAGCGCACGCAGCGGCGATTCGCCGTGCCGGTCTCTCGCACCGAGCGGGATGGCGAGCGCGAGCGCGACCCCGGCGAGCGTCGCGTGGACGCCCGACTCGAGCACGCACACCCACATGAAAACGCCGAGCACCACGTACGCGGCACGGTGCGTTACGCCCGCACGATTGAGCGCGAACAGACCCGCGAGCGCACACGCCGCGAGCGCCAGCGACAGCCCCGAAAGATTATCGGTGTAGAAAATCGCGATGATGACGATGGCGCCGAGGTCGTCGAGGATCGCGAGCGCGAGCAGGAATGTCTTGAGCGCTGCCGGCACGCGCTTGCCGAGCAGCGTGAGCACCCCGACCGCGAACGCGATGTCGGTTGCGGTGGGAATGGCCCAGCCGCGCATCGTCTGCGAGTCGCCCCAGTTGAATACTGCATACACGAGCGCGGGCGCCGCCATCCCGCCTGCGGCCGCGATCGCCGGCAACGCCGCCTTGGCGATCGTCGACAGCTCGCCTTCGATGACCTCGCGTTTGATCTCGAGCCCGACGAGCAGGAAGAAAATCGCCATCAGCCCGTCGTTGATCCAGAACAGCAGGGGTTTGCCGATGTCTGCCCCGCCGACGGTGATCGCGACTCGCGCCTGCAGGAAGCTGTCGTAAAGGCCGCTCGCGGGAGAGTTCGCGGCGACGAGCGCGAGCACCGTCGCGGCGAGGAGCAGCACGCCGGCAGCGGCTTCGAGCCGCAGAAACTCTCTGATCGAGGACAGGGCCATGGAACATGGATGCGGCGAGGGTCACGGATTCTAACCGCCGCCGGCATGGTCCACGGCACGCAAGGCCCGGCCGGCGCGCGGCGATCGACGTCAGGCGTTCTGTCGTGATGTCCTGACAGACGGCGTCCTGCCCCGCCGCTACTCTTCCGCACCGCTGAAAGCCGCTCGCCGATGCCGTTGATGCGGCCGGCTTTGCCTGTCGCTCCCGTTCGCCCGATACCGGGCGCTACCCGCCCTGAG
>JAQGNC010000554.1 GCA_028292065.1 Betaproteobacteria bacterium | reverse complement strand
CCCGGCGGCGTCATCGTCGAAGGCACTGCGGGTAATACCGGCATCGGGCTCGCGCTCGTCGCGAATGCGCGCGGCTACCGCACCGTGATCGTCATTCCTGAAACCCAGAGCCAGGAGAAGAAAGACGCGCTGCGCCAGTACGGCGCGGACCTTCGCGAAGTGCCTGCGGTGCCGTATTCGAATCCGAACAATTACGTGAAGGTTTCGGGTCGGCTCGCCGAAGCGATCGCTGCAACGCATCCGGCAGGCGCTGTCTGGGCGAACCAGTTCGACAACGTCGCCAACCGCCGCGCGCACTTCGATACGACCGGTCCCGAAATCTGGGAGCAGATCGGCGGCAGCATCGATGGGTTCGTAGCCGCGGTCGGCACCGGCGGCACGCTCGCCGGCGTCGGGATGTATCTGAAGAGCCGCAACAGCGCCATCACCGTCGCGCTCGCCGATCCCATGGGCGCGTCGCTCTACCACTGGTACACCCACGGCGAGCTCAAGGCTGAAGGTTCGTCGATCACCGAAGGCATCGGCCAGAGCCGCATCACGCAGAATCTCGAAGGCGCGCCGGTCGACGTCGCTTTCCAGATACCTGACGACGAAGCGATTGCGCTGGTGTTCGACCTGCTCGAGCACGAAGGCCTGCTGCTCGGGGCTTCGACCGGCGTCAACGTCGCCGGCGCGATACGGCTCGCCCGCGAGATGGGCCCCGGGCACACGATCGTGACCGTTCTGTGCGACGGCGGCGAGCGCTATGCGAGCCGGCTTTTCAATCCAGAGTTCCTGCGCTCGAAAAACCTGCCGGTGCCGGCGTGGCTGGAAGGGCGCGGCGAGCTGTCGATTCCGACACCGTTGGTTTAATTCGCCCCGCCGCGGTCCCAGCCGCCAAAACCACCCCCACCCTAACCCTCCCCCTGAAGGGGAGGGGACGTGATCCGCGCCGCGGATAACTCTCCTTCCCCTTCAGGAGGAAGGTCGGGATGGGGGTGGTTTAATCGTTGAAAGTCGAAATGGGTTCTGGCCTGCGCCAGAACGACGAGGTCCGATCGAGCACGCGCTAAACTCGAGCCCTGAATAAAAACAAGAGGAGAATCGATGCGCTGTTCGAAATGGCTGTACCCGCTCGTCGCGCTCAGCTGCGCGAGCGTCTTCACGAATCCCGCGCACGCGCAGCGCGCGCCCGCAACAGCGGCGAGCTTTCCCGCCAAGCCCATACGCATCATCGTTCCTTTCGCGCCGGGCGGCCCGAACGACCTGCTCGCGCGGCTGGTCGGGCAGAAGCTGACCGAGAAATGGGGACAGCAGGTGCTGGTCGACAGCCGCCCCGGGGGCGGAACGGTCGTGGGGACCGAAGCCGCGGCGAAAGCGCCTGCCGACGGTTACACCCTGATCATGGTGTCGCTCGCCACCGCGGTGAACGTCACGCTGAAGAAGAACCTGCCTTACGACACGGTCAAGGCTTTCGCCCCGGTGATCCGCGTCGCGGCTTCTCCCAACCTGCTCGTGACGCATCCTTCACTGCCGGTGAGATCGGTGGGCGACCTCGTGAAGCTGGCGAAGGCGCGCCCGGGCCAGATTGCTTATGCCTCGGGCGGCGTGGGAGGCGCGACGCATCTCGGCGGCGAGCTGCTGTGCCTCATGAGCGGCACGAAGATGACTCACGTGCCGTACAAAGGCGCGACGCCCGCGACGACCGATCTGCTCGGCGGCCACATCTCGTGGATGTTCGTGAGCATCCTGCCGGCGATTCCGCAGATCAGGTCAGGCCGCCTGCGCGCGATCGGCGTGAGCGACAGCCGCCGCTCTTCAGCGCTGCCGGAAGTGCCCACGGTTGCCGAAACCCTCCCGGGCTTCGAAGCGACCTCCTGGTACGGATTGTTCGCACCGGCGGGAACGCCGCGCGACGTCGTCGACAAGCTCAACGCGGAGGTCGCACGCGCGCTCACGACACCCGAGATCAGGGAGCAGCTCCAGCGCGAAGGCGCCGAGCCCGTCGGCGATGCGCCCGAGCGCTTCGAAGCGCACTTCAAGTCCGAGATCGCGAAGTGGGGCAAAGTCATACGTGAAGCGCGTATCGAACCGAACTGAACGCGCACCGCGCCGTTCGTCCTGAGCGTCGCGCCAGCGACACGGTCGAAGGAGAACGCGTGTCCGCCTCAACGCCGGCGGCACGCTCGGCTTCGTCGTTGCACGCGCCGTTCGTCCTGAGCGTCGCGCGAGCGACACGGTCGAAGGAGAACGCCCTCGGCCTTAACGCCGGCGGCCCGCTTCGGCCTCGTCGAACCGATACGGCACCGGCTCGCCGGCGAAGTGCGCGCTGAGATTGGCGAGCAGCTTGCGGCTGCGCTCTTCGCGCAGCTCGCGCGTGGTCGAGCCTATGTGCGGCGTGAGCACGACGTTGTCCATCTCGAGCAGCGCCGCCGGCACCTCGGGCTCGCGCCAGTAGACGTCGAGCGCGGCGCCTGCGATGCGCTTGTGCTCGAGCGCATCGATGAGCGCGTGTTCGTCGACGATCTCGCCGCGGGCGACGTTCACCAGGAAACCTTCGGGTCCCAGCGCATCGAGTATTCGGGCATCGACCAGCCCTCGCGTCTCCGCTGTCGACGGACAGGCGACGACCAGGCAATCGCTGCTGCGCGCCATCTCGTGCAGGTCCGCGTAATAGCGATACGGTGCGTCTTTGCTGCGCGGGCCGTGATAGCAGACCGACATGCCGAAACTTTCGGCGCGCTTCGCGATGCCTGCCCCGATCTGCCCGAGCCCGACGATGCCGCAGGTCTTGCCGCCCACTTCGCGCCCGACCGCGGGTGCATTCGCGCGCCACTTGCCGGCGCGCATGAAGCGGTCGCCTTCGCCGATGCCTCGCATGAGCGAGAGCATGAGACCGAGCGCGAGATCGGCGACCGAAGGCGCGGTGACGTCAGGGGTTGTCGTCACGACGAGGTTGCGTGCGTTCGCACCTTCCATGTCGAACGTGCCGCGCGGCGACCCGAAGCACGCGACGATCTCGAGCTTCGGAAGCGCCTCCAGATGCGTGCGCGTGAAACCGATGATGCCGGTCGTGACCAGCCCTCGCACGTGAGCGCCGACCTCCTGCATGAACGCTTGCGAGTCGGGCGCTTCCCACAGCTTGTGCACGACGTAATCGCGCTCCAGCGCCGCCATGGTCGGCGCGTAGATGGGCTTGAGGATGAGGATTTCGGGTTTCAACGTCATTGCAGTTACCGCGGACTTGTCATTGTGACCGAGCAATCTTTAGGCGCTCGAAACGACGGTTCGAAGACGCTGGCGTGCGCCACGAGATCGCCGCGTCGCGCTGGCGCGGCTCCTCGCGATGACAGTGGGTTGTCATTGCGAGGAACGACTTGACGAAGCAATCGCGAGGCGCTCGCTTGTTGTGCGCCACGAGATCGCCACGTCGTCCGGCGGCTCCTCGCGATGACAGTGTTGGTGACTCCTCGATCGCAGGCGTCATTCCCCTTTGATCCCCGCTTCCTTGATGACTTTCCCGAACCTCACCGACTCGCTACGCATGTAATCGCGAAACTGCTCCGGCGTTCCGCCGAGCGGATCGACGCCGTTCGCCGCCATCTTTTCTTTCATGTCCGCCGAGGTCACGACCTTGTTGAGCTCGGCGTTCAGCCTGGCGATGATCTCGCGAGGTGTCGCAGCGGGGGCGAGCATGCCGTACCACACGCTGATCTCGAAGTTGTCGTAACCCGCTTCTTTCGACGTCGGCACGTTCGGCAATTGAGCAGAGCGCTGCGGCGCGAGGACCGCGAGCGCGCGCACGCGGCCCGCCTGGATCTGCGAGATCGCCGCGGGAACCGCCATGATCTCCATGTCGACCTGTCCGCTTACCACGCCGATCAGCGCGAGGCCCGACCCTTTATATGGGACGTGGACGATGTCGAGCTTCTCGAGGTTCTTCAGGAGTTCGGGCGCGAGATGGGTCGTCGTGCCGATGCCGCCGGAGCCGTAGTTGAGCTTGCCCGGGTTTTTCCGCGCCATCGCGACGAGCTCTTTCATGGTCCTGGCGGGCACCGACGGATGGACCACGAGCACGTTGCGCAGCGCGCCGACGAGCGCGATGGGGGCAAGGTCTTTCTGCGGGTCGTAGTTGAGCTTGGTATACAGGTGCGGGCTCAGCGAGATCACCGGCGAGCTGAGGACGATGGTGTAACCGTCGGGAGGCGATTTCGACGCGAGCTCGAGACCGATGTTGCCGCTCGCACCGGGGCGGCTGTCGGCGAGCACCGACTGCCCGACCTGCTCGGACAGTTTCTGGCCGGTGAGACGCCCGACGATGTCGGTCGGCCCGCCGGGCGGGAAAGGCAGGATCAGCCGTATGGGTTTCGACGGATACGCCTGTGCGAGCGCCGCGCTCGCCGACAGCGAACATGCAGCGATACCGAATGCGGCAGCGACAACTCTGGACACCGGATGCATAGCCTCCTCCTGTTGTTATGGCACTCGCAAAGCCGAGCAGAAAAGTAACGAGCGACGAAACAAAGGACGCAACGGTAAGTGCACGTACGCCCCGCATCGAGCACGTCGCACGCTCCCGCATCAATTGTTCTTTCCTTTGCGTCCCTGCTTTTCTCCTTCGCGTCCTTAGCGTTCCCGCTTTGCTCCGGAGGAAATCAGTAATGCGACTTGAAGCTGATCGCCTCCCGGTACGCGAGGTCTTCGAGGTCGATGTACGAACGCTTGGTCGCCTTGTCGACCGTGTACTGGATCTTCTTGTCGGTCTCGTTGGTCGCGCGGATATCGAGGAGCTCGAGCGACTCCTTCACTTCCCACTCGTGCGCGCCCGCGATGCCCGGCGGCGCGTAGATGATCGAGCCCGGGCCGACTTCGAACTCTTCGCCTTCGAAGTTACGCACCGTCGCATGGCCCGCGATCACGTAGTAGCACGCTTCGATCGGGTGCCAGTGCAGCTGCTCGTAGGTTCCGGGCTGGTACGTCGCGCGGCCGAGGCGCACGCGATCGGTCTGCTGCACTTCGGGCCAACCGACGAGGCGCTGGTAGGTCTGGCCATCGGTCACGCCGCGGCGCCCGGGATAGTCTTTCTCGCTGATGACGCGCAGCGTCGATTTCACTTCGACTGCCATGTTCAATCCTCCTGTTCAGCCGAGCATGTGCAGCGCGCCCAGCTGCAGCATGAGCCCGAGCTCGTCTCCGAAATACCACCCTTCCTTCCACTTGCCGTCGGCAAAGCGCGCGATCCCGATCTCGGGAATTTCGATTCGCCTGCCGGTCGCCGGCCAGCCGTACAGGTTCGCTTTGTGCGTGCCCGCGATCTTGAACTGCATCCAGACCGTATTGCCCTCGGCGATGACCTCATCGATGAGGTCGCGACGGTCGGGCAGCGCGAGGGTCGGTGTCTCCTTGCCGACGCCGTGCGCGTTGCCGTAATCGCGCAGGTGCTGGAAACCCTGCCGGGTCTGCCGATAGTCCGCTGAGCGCACACCGGGCGGCGGCGCTGCGCCTTTGGACTGAGCGACGATCAGCCGTTGGCGATCCTCGCGGGCGGCGAGCGGCCCTCGCTCGAAACGGCGGAGCACGACGTCGGGATCTTCGCCGGCGTTCGTCACCGCAGGCACGACGTGCTTTCCATCGGTGCGCGGCGGCAGCTTCGCGCCGAGCTGCTTGAGGAGGCCGGCTTCATCCGCCATGAACCAGCCTTCGACGATCCTGCCGTCGACGATGCGCAGTATCGCGGCCTCATAGATGTCGATCTTGCGGCCGGTCGGCGCGATACCGAAGAGACTCGCCCGGTGCGTTCCGGTCAAACGAAAGAGCAGCCCGACCTTGTCGCCTTCGGCGATGACGTCTTCGATGACGTCCACGCGGTCGGGGATCGCCGTTCTCAGGTTGGGCCCGGCGCTCGGGTGGCCCTGGCCTTCGGCGTTCCTCGCGAGGTGCTCCATGCCCGCGCGCGAGCGGCGGTAGCCCGGTGCAAGGAGCTGGTCGATGACCGCTTCGCCGTCCTTCTCGCCCTGCGCCTGCTTGAACCGCAGCGCGATGGCTTTGTTTCGCTCGAGCTGCGAGCCGGGCATGCCGCGCATGCTCTCGCTCGTTGCGCAGCCCGGCGCGAGCGCGCCTGTGGCGAGCGCGCACATGCCCATTGCGAACCGCCTGCGACCGACGTCGTGACTTTCAGAGGTCATGGCTCTTCCCGCTTGCGCGACGAGACGATGATGCCAGATTAATCACACGACGGTGACGCTTCAGGCCGCGGTGCGCTTAGCACCAGCAAGACGCTCGAGCTCATCGAAGAGCGCCTGAGGCACTTCGATCCCGTGCGCCTGCGCGGCAGCGAGAGCGCAATGGCGCCGAGCGCCCGGCAACCGTACGCCGTCCTCTTCGAGCATGCGCTCGATCATCAGTTCGAGACGATCGAAGAAAGCGGGGCCTGCAAGCGCGTCGGGATCGATCGCGAGGATCGCATGGCCGATGCGCGGCTTGTTGCCGGGCTCGAAGTACGAATCGTTCTCGAAGCTGAATGCGGCGCCGGTCAGCGCACAGCACAGCACTTCGACGACGAGCGCCAGCATCGTGCCTTTCATACCGCCGATCGCGGACAGGCTGCCGGTGAGCGCCGCCTGCGCGTCGGTGGTCGGGTTGCCGTCGCGATCGACCGCCCAGCCGAGTGGAATCGGTTTGCCTTCTTTCGCGTAGAGCATGATCTTGCCGCGCACGACTTCGGTCAGCGCGAGGTCGACGACGACCGGCGACGCGTCCTTACGTGGAAAGGCCGCCGCGATCGGGTTCGTGCCGAAGAACGCGCGCTTGCCGCCCCACGCGTTGATCGCCGAAGGGGAGTTGGTGAAAGCGAGGCCGACGAGCCCTGCCGCCGCGATCGGCGCGAGGTGATACCCGGCCGCGCCGAAGTGATGGCTGTTGGTGATCCCGACGAACGCCACGCCGTAGCGCCGCGCGCGCAGGACCGCTTCCTTCACCGCGATCGCGCTCGCTTCGTACGCGAGGCCGCCGCGGGCATCGACGAGGCACGTCGCGCCTTTGCGCTTGACGATTCCAGGCTTCGCTGTGCCGTCGACCCGGCCTTCGCGCAGGTGCTGTGCATAGAGCGCGACGCGAGACACGCCGTGCGTCGCGAGTCCTTCGGTGTCCGCGGCGACGAGGGCTTTCGCGGCGGCGAGCGCCATGGATTTGGAGGCGCCGGCGCGGTTCAACGCACGCGCGGCGAGGGTGGTGAGTTGTTCGATTGTGAGTTTTGGCATTCAGAATTTCTTAGACCAAACAAAACCACCCCCACCCTAACCCTCCCCCTGAAGGGGAGGGGATGTTCTTGTCATCCGCGCCGCGGATAACTCTCCTTCCCCTTCAGGGGGAAGGTCGGGATGGGGGTGGTTTGGCTTCGGTTTTCTTTTAAGCGGCAACCGGCTCGGTCAGGAGCGTCTCTCCCGGCTTCACCCGGCTGAACACCACCGGCTTCATCGTCACGTCGAAGCGGCCGTCTTTCAACGTGACGCAGGTATAGCGCGAGTTCTCGAGGTCTCTCACGTCAGGGAAATCGGCGCGAAAGTGTGCGCCGCGCGAGTCCTCGCGAGCGACGGCGGCAGCGCGGATCGATCTCGAGACGAGGATGAGGCTCTTGAGATTCAGCCAGTCGTGCCACGTGAGGTTGAACGCGAGGTTCGATTCGGCGACACCGGTTTCGTCGAGCTCTGCTTCGAGCCGATCGAGCGCAGCTTCCGCGCGCGCGAGGCTGGCGGCATCGCGAACGATGCCGACTTCGTCCCACATGATGTCGTAGAGGCGCTCGCGCAAGGCGTCGACGTCGCCGGGGGCTTTGGCGAGCGGCGCGCGGCAGCGCGCGATTCCCGCATCGATCGCGTCGGTGTCGGGCGCGTGGAAACCACCGTGGGCAGCGAGCCAGCGCGGCATCGAGTCTCCGGCGACGCCGCCGAAGACGGTGGAATTCGCGACGCCGTTTCCGCCGAGCCGGTTCGCGCCGTGCACGCCGCCGGAATCCTCACCGGCGATGAAAAGGCCGGCGAGCGCGCTCGTGCAATCGGTATTGAAGACGACGCCGCCCATCATGTAGTGGGCGGTCGGCACGACTTCGACCAGGCCTCCCGCGAGATCGAAACCGCAGTCGTCGCAGCGCTCGACCATGCCTTTGAACTCATGGCGCACCCTGGCAGAGCCCAGATGCCCCATGCTGATGTAAAGGCCGCCGTTCGGCGTCACGTTGCCTTCGCGAATCTCCTGGTACATCCCGCGCGAGACGATGTCGCGCGTCGCGCGCTCGCCGCGGGGGTCGTACTTGTGCATGAAGCGCTCTTGGGCGCCGTTGAGCAGGTAACCGCCCGAGCCTCGCAGCCCCTCTTCGAGAACCGTACCTGTCATGCGCGTGTGCTGTCCCGCGAGCAGGCCCGTCGGATGGAACTGCACCATCTCCATGTCGCGCAGCGTGAGGCCTGCGCGCAACGCCATCGCCATGCCGTCGCACGTCTTGTCGCCCGACGGGGTGTGGTACTTGTACATCGTCGGCCCGCCGCCGGTCGCGAGCAGCACCGCCTGCGCTTCCACCAGCACGAACTCGCCGGTGCGCACGTCGATCATCAGCACGCCGGCGATTCGATCGCCCGCCTTGGTCCTGATGAGCTCGACCGCCCGATGCTCCTCGAGCCGGTTGATGCCGCGCGCCCATACCTGCTCGGCGAGACGGTTGATGATCTCGATGCCGGTGAGATCGCCTTTGTGCACCGTGCGGTCGAAAGTCTGTCCCGCGAAAGCTTTCTGGTGCACCGTGCCGTCGGGATTGCGATCGAAGAAACACCCGAGCTCGTTCTCGAGCTCGTGGATGCGCTCGACCGCGCCCGAGACGAGCTTCCACGCGAGCTCCTGGTCGGGCAGCCACTTGCCGCCTTCGATCGTGTCCATGAAATGGCGCTCGACCGAATCGCCTTCGGCGAGCGCGACGTTATACCCGCCCTGGACCATGCGCGTGCAGCCGCACTTGCCGAGCAGTCCTTTCACCGCGACGGTGATCGACAGCGCAGGATTCGCCTGCTGCGCGTGCAGCGCGGCGAAAAGCCCGGCACCGCCGGAGCCGAGGATGAGGATGTCGGTTTTATATTTTTTCATGGTATCAAGCAAAAAAGCCTTAACGCGAAGGACGCAAAGGACGCGAAGGAGATCAAAAGCTTTCAGACGAAGACGAGAGACAAGACATGCGCACGGGTGCAGATTTTCTGTCTTTTGATTTCCTTCGTTTTTCCTTCGCGTCCTTCGCGTCCTTGGCGTTAAAGCTGTGCTCTCAGAATTTCACACCCATGCAAGCCAACGCCGAAGCCCGCCTGTCGCGCGCCGCTTTGTTCACCTGCGTATAGAGGCTGCCGCCGCGGCTGTCCATCGAAACCAGCAGCGGTCCGAAGCCTTGCACCCGGAATTTCCACAGCGATTCGGGATTCAGGTCGTCGAGGTCGACGTCTTCGATCTGCTCGATCCACGTGGTCTCCAGCGCAGCCGCGCCGCCGACGACCGCGAGGTAGACCCCGCCGATATCGCGGAAAGCATCGGCCGAGCTCTGCGACAGCCCGCCTTTGCCGATGATGATGCGCACCCCGTATTGCGCCATCAGCGGCCGCGTGAAGCGCTCCATGCGCGCGCTGGTCGTCGTGCCGATGCAGATCGGCGCGTAGCCCGACGGATGCTCGGCGCTCTTCTCCACTTCCTTCACGTTGGGCGCGGTGTGCACCACCGCGTGGCCGTTCATGTCGAAGCGCGTCATGCGGCCATGGTCGAACATGTGGATCTGGGTCGCGTCGCGTATGCCGTAGAGCGTGCCGTGCAGCGTAACGGTATCGTTGACCTCGAGCTTGCGCACCTGTTCTTCGGTGACAGGCATCTGAAAATCGTAGTGAGCCATATGAGTTCCTGAAGTGCGTGAACGGGTGAACGCGTAGAACGTGGTTTTCTGCGCGAGGCGAGGCACGCGCTAACACCCGTTCACCCGTTCACTCGTTCACTTTTTAAAAACCGAAGGTCATGCCCAGCGGCGTGAACGTCGCGCGGGCGCGTCGGGCCGAGTGGCACTGCATGTTGACCGCGACCGGGTTCATCGTGATGTGTGTCGCGGCGGTCTCGACGTGGACCGCGAAAGACGTCGAGTCCCCGCCGAGACCTTGCGGGCCGACGCCGAGCTGGTTGACCGCGCGGGTGAGCTGCGCTTCGAGCTTCGCGCCTTCGGGGTCTTCGCAGGCGCTGCCCAAGGCTCGCGTGGCAGCGACTTTCGAAAGATGCACGCACAGGTCCGCGGTGCCGCCGACGCCGACGCCGACGATCGTCGGCGGGCACGTCTTGCCGCCGGCGTCGAGCACGCAATCGACGACGAAGGTCTTGATCGCATCCACACCGTCCGCCGGGATCGCCATCTTGAGCCACGAGTTGTTCTCGGAACCCGAGCCTTTGGGGATCATCTCGATCGAGAGGGTCTCGGCGTCGGGAATGAAATCGATGTTGATCACCGGCACGAGACGCCCGCAAGAGGTGTGCTGGTTGGCCCGCGTGACCGGATGCACGACCGACGAGCGCAGCGGATGCTCGCGGGTCGCGCGCTCGCAGCCTTTGGCGATCGCCTGCTTCAGCGCGTAACCGTCGACTTCGACACCGCTGCCGATCGTGACGTTGTAGATCGGGATGCCGGTGTCCTGGCACAGCAGGTTTTCGTTCTGCTCGGCGACCTGGATGTTGCGGATCATCGTCCCGAGGATCGCTTTACCCGTCGCATTGGTCTCGGCTGCGTCCAGCCGCGCGAACCCCGCCTTGATGTCCGGCGGCAGGAGCTTCAGCGCGCGGATATAGAGCGCCTTGCACGCCTCTTCGACTTGTTGCAGGTCTACTTTCATCTCACCCTCTTTGTGGGAGGTGGGGGGCGGAAGGCGCCGCAGCTTGGTTCTTACGCCTCACACCTCCCGCCTCCCTAATCGATCTGCAGCTTCCGCTCTTTGATGACCTTTGCCCACGTCACCGACTCCAGCTTGATCGCTTTGGCGAAATCGGCGGGCGCATTGCCCACCGGCACCATGCCGAGTTGCTCGAAGCGCGTGCGGATGTCCGCGCCCTGCAGCACTTTCGCGGTGTCCTGGTAGACCTTGTCGATGACCGCTTTGGGCGTACCCACCGGGGCGACGAAACCGAACCATCCCAGGTTCTCGAAACCGGGCAGTGTTTCGGCAGCCGCGGGAACGTCGGGAAGCTGCCGCACGCGTTCCTTGCTGGTCACCGCGAGCGCGCGAAGCTTACCCTGCTGCACGAATCCGATCGCCGCCGAGAGATTGGGCGTCACCATCTGGATCTGCCCGCCGAGCAAGTCGGTGAGCGCGGGCCCTTCGCCCTTGTAAGGCACGTGCGAGACGTCGATGCCGGCGGTATAGAGGAAATTCTCGGCGGCGAGATGCGTCTGGGTCGCAATGCCCGCCGATCCGTAGGAGAAGCTGCGCGGCTTTGCCTTGGCGGCCGCGATGAAGTCCTTGAGCGTTTTCGCGGCAAAGCTCGGGTTGACCACGATCACCTGCGGACCGCTCGCGACGTTGGTGACCGCGACGAGATCCTTTTCCGGGCTGTACGGCAGCTTCTTGAAGATGTACGGGTTCGCGGTGACGATCGATCCCGAGGTCATCAGCAGGGTGTAGCCGTCAGCCGGCGCTTTGGCCACGATGTCCCCGCCGATGTTGCCGCCGGCGCCCGCGCGGTTATCGACGACCACAGTCTGCCCCCACGCCTCGGAGAGCTTCTGCCCGACGATGCGCGTCACGATGTCGGTCGCACCGGCGGGCGGGAAAGGCACGACCACGCGCACGGGTCGCGCCGGGTAGCTCTGCGCCCACGCAGGGACCACGACGAGCAGCGTTACCGCGAGTACGACGTGCTTTGCAAAGCGCATGTTTCCTCCGGTCCTCGTTTTTTATGGGATCGACCTGGCCGCAGCATACCGGATGTGAATGTATCGACGGCAGGCCCGACGGTTCACGTGAGATTCAGCAGCAAAGCGAGGCCGAAGGCGAACGTGGCAGCAGCCGCAGCGGCCAGCAGGGTCTTCTGCCGGTTGCGCCACGGCAGAAACTCGATCGCGAGCAGCCTCAGCCCGCCGGCCATGTGCGCTGCGAGCAGGAGCACCAGCCCGATCTCGCTCAGCTTGACCAGCGGCTGGTCGGTCCAGCGCAGGAACGATTCGAGCCGTGCTTCGCCTTGCAGCGATTGCGCGAGGGCCCAGAAGTGCAGCGGGAGAAAGAGCGTGAGCGCGACGCCCGATGCACGATGCACGACGAAAGCCCAGTAGGCAGGATGGTTGCGCGCGCGAAAGTCGTTTCTCACGGCGTCACGCGCCCACGACCGCATACACCGCACGCCAGCCCCACACGGCGAGGACGATACCCACGAGCAGCACGAAGACGTCCAGAGCGCGGCCGCGCCAGCCGAAAGTCTCCGCGAGTATGTTGCGCAAGCCGATCGGCGCGTGCACCGCGACCGCCGCCACGAACACCGCGTAGAACGCCGCCCACGCGAAGCTGCCCGAGGTGCGGGCGAGGATCTCGGTCGCGGTGAGTCCGCCTCGAACGGCGTAAATGATCGTGACGAGGTGAACGAGCACGCACAGCCCGAGCACCGCGGCGGAGGCGCGCTGGGCGCCCCACAACAGCACCTGCGTACGAACGGCGAGGGCTGAGGGATGAGGGATGAGGGATGAAGGAACACCCTCGGCACCTCGAATCTGCGTCATCCCTCCGCCCTCATCCCTCATCCCTCCGCTTCATCCCTCCGCCCTCATCCCTCATCCCTGCACTCATAGTTCGCCTTTCAGCGCCGCCGCCAGCACCGCGCGCTTCAGCCCTGCGATGCCGGCCGTGGGCGACAGGCCTTTGGGGCATCGCTCGGTGCACGACGTATGGGTGTGGCAGGCATGGCAGCCTGCATCGCCCGCGACCGCGGCAAGGCGCTCGCGCTGGCCGACGTCGCGCACGTCGTTGACGAGCGTCCACGCGCGCGTGAGCGCCGCGGGGCCGAGATAATCGGGCCTCCACGTGACCACGTCGCACGAGCTGTAGCACACGCCGCAGCCGATGCATTCGATCGATTCGTCGACGAGCTTGCGTTGGGGAGACTGCGGCGGGACGCGCGCGAAGCCGTCGTGGCGCGTGGCGGTGCCTTTGAACCGGCCTTTGGCCGCCGCCCACTTGTCGAAGAAAGGCGCCATGTCGGTGACGAGGTCCTTCACCACCGGCAGGTTGTGCAGCGGCCCGATCTCGAGCCGGTCACCCTCGGCGACCACCGACACGTGGGTGCGGCACGTCCAGCGCGCCTTGCCGTTCACGGTCATCGCGCACGAGCCGCACATGCCGACGCGGCACGCGTAGCGATACGAAAGGGTCGGGTCGAGCTTGCGCTGGATGTGGGTGACCACGTCGAGCACCGTCTGGCTTTCGAGACGCGGCACGTCGAAATCGTCGTAGTGGCCGGTCTCGGTGCCGCGCCACACGCGGACGTGGAGCGTGCGGTGGTTTGAACTGCGTGAGGTGTGAGGCGTGAGGGGCGAGGCGTGATCCGTCGGGGATACGCCGGCCGACGCCGCTAACCGAGGCTCTTTCTCCTCACTCCTCACACCTCACTCCTCACGCACTTTCATACAGCCGCGTCAGCACGAACTGCCGGTGGCCGAGCGCTTCGGCGGCGGTCAGGCGGCCGTTGCAGGTGCGCAGCATCATGTCGATCAGCTCGTCGCCGGTCTGCTCGAGGTTCTTCTGGCGCTGGAGCAGGCCGGAGCAGTCGTAGTCGATGTGCTCGGACATCGTGCGCACGGTGCGCGGGTTGGCGCAGAGCTTGATCACCGGCACGATCGGGTTGCCGATGACGTTGCCCTGCCCGGTCGGGAAGAAGTGAACGACATAACCCGAAGCCGCGCAGAGCGTGACCATCTCGGCGGCCGCCGACGACGAATCCATGAACCAGAGGCCCGGACGCGTCGGCGTTTCGGCCTTGTCGAGCACGCCGACCACTTTGCACTTCTTGCCGATCTTCTGGATGTTGCCGAGCGCTTTCTCTTCGATCGTGGTCAGACCGCCGGCGATGTTGCCCTTGGTCGGCTGCGAGTCCGAAAGGTCGCTCGTCTTGTGGCGCTCGATGAGTTCCTGGTAGCGGTTGAACATCTTCATGAACTGCTCGCGCACCTCAGGCGTCGCGCAGCGGTCGGCCACGATGTTCTCGCCGCCGGTGATCTCGGTGGTCTCGCCGAAACACATCGTCACGCCGAGCGGCTCGAGCTTGTCGAAAGCGCTGCCGACCGTCGGGTTCGAGCCGCAGCCCGACGTCGTGTCGGACTCGCCGCACTTGGTCGAGACCCACAGGTCGCTGATCGGGCAGTCTTCCTGCGTGCGCTCGGAGGCCCACTGCACGTATTCCTTGGCGACCTTGGAAGCGCGCATGATCGTGTCGTGGTCGCCGTGCATCTCGATGCCGAAACCGGTGACCGGCTTGCCGGTCGTGGCGATCGCGTCGACGATCTTTTTCGTCCAGCCTTCCTCGATGCCGATCACCACGACCGCGGCGACGTTCGGGTTCGAGCCCGCGCCGATGAGCGTGCGGAAATGCAGGTCGAGGTCGGCGCCGAACTGGAGGCGCCCGTACGGATGCGGGATCGCCATCACGCCTTTGATGTTGTGCGCGACCGCTTCGCACGCGGCGTTGGACAGGTCGTCGACCGGCAGGATGATGACGTGATTGCGTATGCCCGCGCGGCCGTTCTCACGGCGATAGCCGCGAAAGGTGGTGTTTGCGTTGATCATTGATTACCTCGTGAAGGATGAAGGGTGAAGGAGTGAAGGGACGGCGCGTATCGAGGGAGGTTCTCCCTTCACGCCTTCACCCTTCACGCATTCACGTGCTACCAGCGCTTCGTCTTGATGTTGTGGACGTGAGCGTGCTCGCCGGTCCTGATGTCGGCGACCGCTTTGCCGATGTCGAAACCGTACTTGATGATCGTGTCGCCTTTCTTCACTTCGCGAGTCGCGACCTTGTGGCCGATCGGGATGTCGTTCGCCGCTTTGACGGTGATGGTGGAATCGTCTTCCATCACCCAGCCGGTCAGGTCCTGGCCGGCCTTGATGCCTTCGATCACGGCCACGCCGACCGTGTCTTTCTTGTCGTGCACGAGTATGTGGATCATCAGAAGTCTCCTGCGCCTTGCGGCGTCGCTCTTGGAGGTTGAGCAGCGAACGGTGTTACGGGTGGCCGACATGCTAGCGGCCAACGCGGCGCTAGTCAACTATATGACCTATATGAATAGCCGGTCGGATGCTAGAATGCGCGGGACTCTAAAACTCGGGGATAAGGCGGATGGCCGACACGCTGGCAGCGGGCAGCCTCACTTTCAACCCGCTCTACAAGGAAGTCAAGATTCGGCTCACGCGCGGGCTCGCCGCCGGCGAGTGGAAACCGGGTGAAGCGATCCCGAGCGAAGCCAGGCTCGGCGAGCGCTTCAACGTGTCGATCGGGACCATACGCAAAGCGATCGACGAGCTCGTCGCCGAGCGCATCCTCGTGCGCCAGCAGGGCCGCGGCACTTTCGTCGCGACGCACACCGAAGACCGCACCCTCTTCTACTTCTTCCACATCGTCGGCAAGGACGGCAGCCGCGAGCTGCCGGTGATCGAGCTCTTGTCGTTCAAGAGCGGCCCCGCGACCACGGTGGAAGAGAAGCGCCTTGGACTTGCCCGCGGCGCCGCGGTCCTGCGTATCCAGAACGTGCTCAAGCTCGGCGGCAAGCCGGTGGTGTTCGACGAGATCAGCGTGCCTGCCGCGCTATTCCCCGACCTCGACGAAGAAGCTTTCCGCGCGCGCGAAGGCACGATTTACGGCCTGTACCAGGCGCGCTACGGCATCAGCGTGCTGCGCATCAGTGAACGCCTCGCCGCGCGCCACCCGCCGGCGCGCGCCGCCTCGGTGCTCGACATCACCACCGACACCCCCGCCCTCGCCATCAAGCGCGTCGCCTACACCTACGACGACTCACCGTTCGAATACCGCGTGAGCTGGGTGAACACCGAAAGGCACGAGTACTTGAGCGATCTGTGGAAGAACGACGGGGCTTAGGTGCGATGGTCGTCAGGCAAGGCCGCGAACACGGCTCGGGCTCGAGTTCGTGCGCCACGAGATTGCTTCGTCGCTGACGCTCCTCGCAATGACAGCCAGGTCATCGCGAGGCGCCAACAAGTGGCGCCGCGGCGATCTCGTGGCGCACGGTGATGCAGCGATACCGCGGCGTCTACAACCGCCCGAGCCCGCGCTTCGCGGCATCGGTCAGCACCGCATCCTTCGAATTCTTCACCAGCCACTCGAACTGTGAACGTGCATCGTCCTTGAGTCCGGCGCGCATGAGGTTGAGCGCGGCCAGGAGGCGCGACTGGAAAGCGAGATTGTCGGGGGCTGCGGCCTGGACGAGCAGGGCGGAGCGCAGGTAAGCCGCAGCCGCGGCGGGAGCGTCGTTCTTCAGCTCGTGCACGCGCCCCAGTCCGAACAGCGCCTGCCGCGCCTGCGCGTCGCTCGCGAGCTGCGCGACCGGCTCGTAGACGCTGAGCGCCGCGTCGAGCGCTCGCAGGTCGAGCATCTCCTGCGCGAGCTCGAGCAGGCTTTGCGCGAGCTCCGCAGGAACCGCGGTGCGGCCTGTGAGCGCGCGCCCGATCGTGTCGGCGCTGAGGGTCGGGTTCCCCGCCTGCAGCGCAGTGCGTGCGAGGGTGAGCTGCCAGTCGAGCGCGTTCACGCCGGCCGGGGTCGCCAGGCCGTTCCAGAGCCTGAGCGCACCGGCCGCGTCGTTGCGCTTGGCGGCGAGCGTGCCGAGCAGATAGCGCGTCTGCGAATCGAGCGCTTCAGGCTCGAAACCGATGCTCTGCATGATGCGCAGCGCGGTCAGGTCGAGCCCGCCGGAAGACAGCGAGAACGCGAGCTGAAGCTGCGCGTCGCGGCGGGTGTCGGGGTTCTGCGCGCGCTGGGCGAGATACCCGTAGAACGCGCGGGAGAGCACTGCGTCGGAGCCCAGGCGCCGGGCGGCGTAATCGGCCCACGCCGCGTCGTCCCCCATCAGCAACTGCTCGCGATTGCCGATGTCGGCGGCAGTCGCGAGATACGCCTGCCACAGGCGCTGCGAAGCGTCGGACGCCGCCTGGGTGTTTTTCGCGTCGATCGCCTGGAGCACGCGCTCGAGCGCCTCGATCTGGAGCGGACCGTTGCCCGCGCGAGCCGCGGCCTCGAAGATGGTGCGCCAGTAGCCCGCGTCGGGTGTGCGCGCGTAGGCGGCGCGCGCCTGCGCGATCACCGCATCGGGCGTGAGGATGGTGCCGCGAAGCTGGAGCCTGAGGAGCGACGGGCTGACCTGGTCGGTGCGGCCGAGCCAGTTGAGCGCATCGCGATCCATCCCGAGGTCGAGCAGGGCTTCCGCGAAGCGGTCGGCGGTGCCGCGCTCGAGCGGCGAATAATCCTGCTGGTAGCGCAGCATGCTGCGAAACGCGTCGTCGCCGCGGCGCTCGGCGACATAGCTTTCGATCACGGTGAGCCGAACCGCTTTCGCTTCAGCCGCTGTCGGGCTGCGCTGCCACAGCGCTCGCGCGGCGTGAGCGCGCGCAGCCGCCGGATCGTTGGTGGCGAGCGCGG
>JAQGNC010000545.1 GCA_028292065.1 Betaproteobacteria bacterium | reverse complement strand
CACCCTTCGACTGCGGCGCAGTGCGCCTGCTCAGGGCGAACGGATTGTGACGCGAATTTGAGAATCACCTCACTAGAAGTTCGGGGCTGCCGCAGTACCTGCGAAACGCTCGACGCTTTCGTTGATGTACTTCTTCGCGAGCGCGGAATCCCCCCAGCCCTTCAACTTCATCCACTTGCCTTCTTCCAGGTCCTTGTAGTGGGTGAAGAAGTGCTCGATCTGCTTCACGAGGTACGGACGCACGTCCGAGACCTCGTGAACGGCGTCGTACTGGCTGCTGATCCTGCGCAGCGGGACACACAGGATCTTCTCGTCTCCGCCCGCGTCGTCCTCGGTCTCGAGCACGCCGACCGGCCGGCATGCGATCACGGTGCCGGGAATGAGCGGGATCGGGGTGATCACGAGCGCGTCGAGGGGGTCGCCGTCGTTGGAGAGGGTGTGCGGGATGAAACCATAGTTGCACGGGTAGTGCATCGGGGTCGCGAGGAAGCGATCGACGAGCAGCGCGCCCGACGCTTTCTCGAATTCGAATTTGATTCCCGGGCCGTAAGCCGGTATCTCGATCACGACGTAGAGCTCGTCGGGAACGCGCGGCCCGGTGGGTAGTTTTTCAAGCTGCATGCGATTTGCCTCTGATGGATGCCGTAAAACGCAACAAACGGGTGCTGCGTATCGGCGCAGTGATGAGCCCGCCATTTTACCGGTAACCGAATCGCGCACGAAGGCTTGGCCGCGCTAAATGCTACGCTTCCGGGCTTGACGAGACGGAGGAGGAACGGCATGCCGGAAGCGCTTTATCCACGTTTTTCAGCGGCTGAATTCACACGACGACACGACGCCGTGCGCAAGCTCATGGCTTCCCAGGAGCTCGACGCGCTGGTGGTGTACTGCTCGTCGGGCGTGAACCGCCACGACCACGCCGACATCCACTATCTCTCCGGCTTCCTCGGCAACCGCAACAACTACGCGGTGATGACGGCGACGCGCGATCCGCATCTTTTCGTGCAATCGTTCAACCACGTGCCGAACGCGCGCGAAGCCTCGGTCATCCCGACCACGTGGGGCGGACCGAGCTCCGCGGCCAGCGTTGCCGCACACCTCCTCGATGCGGGGCTTGCGAACGCGACGCTCGGTTACGTGGGCGACGTGCCGGTCCAGAGCTATCTCGCGTGGCAGCAGCAGCTTCCCGGCTGGCAGTTCAAGGACGTCACGCGCGCCTACCGCAGGCTGCGCCTCGTGAAGAGCGCGGAGGAGATCGAATGGCTGGCGCGCGGCGCAGCGCTCACCGACGCGGCGCTCGAGCGCATGATCGAAGGCGTCGCGCCGGGTGTTCGCGAGTACGAGCTCGGCGCGATGATCGAGCACGAAGCGCTGCGCCTCGGCGGGCTTCCCCACCTCTACTACATCTCGTCGGCGCCGCAGCGAAGCGACGGCGCGTGCGTGCCGCGCCAGAATCTCTCCAGCCGCATGATCGAGCGCGGCGACGTCGTCAACACCGAGATCAGCGTGAGCTACTGGGGTTATTCGGGCCAGATGCACCGCCCGGTCTTCGTCGGCGCGAAGCCGAACGATCTCTACCGCAGGATCTGGGATGCGACGCTCGAATCGTACGAGCGCTGCGTGCGAGTGCTGCGCGCGGGCGCGACGTCGGAAGACGTGCTCGACGCCGCCGCAACCATCGCCGCGCACGGCTTCACGATCAACGACGGCTTCCTGCACGGCTTCGGCATCGGCCTGCTGCCGCCGTCGATCGGTACGCGCGAGTCCGCCTCGCGTCGCGGTCCGCCGGGACCGACGTTCACTTTCGAGGAGGACATGTGCGTCGTCGTTCAGCCGAACGTCGTCACGCACGACGAGCGCGCCGGGCTTCAGCTGGGAAACCTGTTTCGAATCACGAAGGACGGCGTCGAGTGCCTGCACGCGCTGCCGCTGCAATACTACGTCGTCGATTAGCGCGGGACCGCCGGGCGCTACCCCGGACCGGCGCTTTCACGTATTGTGAAGCGCGCCGGTTCCCGGCCAAATGGAGGAAATAAAATGCCACGTATCAACGCTGTCGCACTCGGTTTCATCGTGCTCGCCGCAAGCACCTCGGCTAGCGCGCAAGGCCTGATCAGCTCGCAGAAACTGTCCGCCGCGCTTGCCAACGAGCTCGTGGGCGATTCGGTGGCGAACTGCGCGGCGAAGGGTTACACCGTGACCGCAATCGTGGTCGATCTCGACGGAGTGCGCCAGGCGATGCTGCGTGGTAACGGCGCGCCGATACACACCCTCGACAACGCCTACTACAAGGCTTACACCGCGGCTTCGCTCACCCTCGCCCGCAAGGAAGAGACCACTAAGGCGATCGCCGACCGCATGGCGAAGAGCCCGGCGACGACGGTGCCGCAGACACCGCTACCCAACGTCACCTTCGCCCAGGGCGGGCTGACGATCATGGCGGGCGGCGCGGCGATCGGCGCGATCGGTGTCAGCGGTGCGCCGGGCGGACAGTTCGACGAAGAGTGCGCACGCGCAGCGCTCGGAAAGATCCGCGACCGCATGAAGTAAACGCTTCAGTCGCAGGGCTGCGCGCGGCGCATCGTGCAGCCCGCACCGGCGCGCGCTCGCACTGAAGCGCAGCGCGCGCCTTGCCCTTGCACCGCTTCCCGGTGCACTATTCCGCGCACGCCGGACAATAATAAACGACGACTACAGCGCACGGCGGCCCGTCCAACAGGAGGAGTTTCATGAAGAAAGTCGCATCAACCGCGGCCGTGTTTCTATTCGCCGCGTCGCTGGCGCACGCCCAGTCGCTGTCCGATCTCGCCAACGACGGCAAGAACACCGACAACGTCCTGACCTACGGCATGGGCTATTCGCAGAATCGCTACAGCTCGCTCAAGCAGATCGACAAACGCAACGTGAAG